>JBAZZY010000007.1 GCA_041658565.1 Actinomycetota bacterium
GACGACGATCAAATTCGTAGCGCGGGCGGTGATCCTGGTTACCCGATCCCCAGCGCGATCACGGACGGCTGCGCGCAGCGCGCGCACGATCTCGGCCCCGGTAGCGTCGCGCCAGTGCACACTTCGCGCGACGGTCTGCCCGCCCTCGCGCGCCAGATCGATTGCCCCGTCGCTGCCCCGATCGAAGTCACAGCCCTGGTCCAGCAACCAATCCACGGCGCCTGGTCCCGCCGTGCACAGGTCCACGACCGTCGGCTCGTCGCACAGGCCCGCGCCAGCCGCGAGCGTGTCCTGGACGTGCAGCGCGACCGAGTCTTCCGGGGCGACCGCCGCGGCCAATCCGCCCTGAGCCAGCGGGGACGATCCCGCGCCGGCCTCACCCTTGTCCACGACGACAATCCGCGCGTCCGCAGGGGCGCTCAACGCCGCCGACAAGCCTGCGATCCCGCCGCCGACGATCACCAAGTCGTACATGCAGCCCAGCCTAGCAGCGGGCGCGAACCCACGATCGTGCGTATGTGCCGACCAGATCTCCCCGAGGGCGCTACACGCGCCAGTGGGCGCGCAGCCATGTGCGGCGGCCACAACCCGGACACTTCATCAGCGAGTGGTACTTGCGCGGCAGAGTGATCGACAGCGGCATCATCAGGCGAGGCAGCTCTCGCAGCCGCACCGGCGACTCGCGCTTGCAAGACGAGCACTCCAGCGCGAGCGATCCAAACGGACCCGAGGGAACGCCCGACACGCTGAACAGCGCGCGCTTGCCCAGCGGATCCGGCCGGCGCGCGCTTCTTAAATGCTCGGCCAGTTGGCGGTCGATCATGTCGCGGTCCCAGTCGGATGTGTCTTTGTTGCTCACGCGATCAGACTCCTGGCGATCGTGCGGTACGCGTCGGCCCCAGGGTGTGAAGACGCGTAGCGCAGGATTGACTTGCCGGCGCGCGGCGCTTCCGCGAACCGGATCGACTTTCGGACCGGGTCGAACACCGGCAACGAATAGCGCCGGCCGACATCCTCGAGGATCTCCCGCGAGTGCTGCGTTCGGGGATCAAACATCGTCGGCAAGATCCCTCGGACCCGCAAGTCGCGGTTGGTGAGTCGCTGAACATCGCTGATCGTCTCGAGCAGTTGGCCGACTCCGCGATGCGACAGGGCCTCGCACTGCAAGGGGATGACGACCTCATGCGCAGCGGTCAGCGCGTTGATCGTCAGCACGCCCAGCGACGGTGGGCAGTCCAGCAAGATGAAGTTGTAGTGCATGTCGATTTCGTCCAGCGCCATGCGCAAGGCGTACTCGCGGCCCGTGCGGGTCAGCAGATACGCCTCGGCTCCCGCGAGGTCGATGTTGGACGGAACAACATCACACTCGGTCAACTGGTGAATCGTCTTGCCGACGGGTACTCGCCCGACAAAGACATCGTGGATCGTGTTCTCTAGGGCATCGGGATCCAAGCCGAGCGAGTAGGACAGCGATGCCTGCGGATCGAGGTCCACGAGCAGTACGCGCGCGCCCGTTTCGGCGATGGCCGCACCGAGCGCGACGCAGGAGGTCGTCTTGGCGACGCCGCCCTTTTGATTTGCGATGGCGATCGTGCGCGCCACGCGGCCCCTCCCCTTCGGCGATGAATGCGTAGATCCTCCCGCACGAAGCGGCCTCTCCGCAAGCGGTTCTTTTCCGGCCGTCACCTGGGAGGCGACGATCCGTCCCCTTTCCGGGCGCCGGAAAGGCCGGGAAGCGCCGGGGATCAGGACCCCAGACGCGCCAGGCGCGCGCCCGCAGATTGCAGGGTTTCGAGCTTCTTGCTGAAGCTGAACCTAAGTTTGCTGCGACCCAGCGCCGGGTCGGAAGTAAAGCTCGACCCGGGTACGCACGCTACTCCGACCTCGGTCGTTAGATAGCGCGCCGCGGCAACGTCGTCGTCGAACCCCAGGCCCGAGCAGTCGGTCATGATGTAGTAGGCGCCGTAGGGCTTAAAGGTCTTGAATCCGGCTGCGTCCAAGATGCCGAGCATCAAGTCGCGGCGCTCGCGGTACTCGGCGCGCATCCGCACGTAGTACTCGTCGGGCAACGACAAGGCGACGGCTCCCGCTTCCTGCAGCGGCGCCGCAGCGCCCACCGTCAGGAAGTCGTGGACCTTGCGGATCGCGCCGGTCAGCTCCGGCGAGGCGATCGTCCACCCGACACGCCACCCGGTGACCGCGTACGTCTTGGACAAGGCGTTGACCAAGACGGTGCGATCCTCCATCCCCGGGATCGTAATGAGCGGGACGTGCTCGACGTCTTCATAGGTGATGAACTCGTAGATCTCATCGGTGAACGCGGTCACTCCCCACTTCTGGCACAGCGACGCGATGCACCGCAGTTCCGCGCGCGTGAACACTTTTCCCGTGGGGTTGTTCGGCGTGTTGACGATGATGGCGCGCGTGCGCTCGTTGAACGCCGCAGCGAGTTCTTCTTCGTCGAAGGTCCAGTCGGGTTCGCGCAGCGACACCAGCCGCGGCGTCGCTCCGCACAAGATCGCGTCCGGGCCGTAGTTCTCGTAGTACGGCTCGAACAAGATGACCTCGTCGCCGGGGTCGACGACGGCGAGCGCGGCGGCGATCATCGCTTCCGTCGAACCGCACGTCACGCAGATCTGAGACTCGGGATCGACGTTCATTCCGTAGGTGGACGCGAACTTGGCCGCGATCGCATCGCGGAAGGGCTTCGCGCCCCAAGTAATCGCGTACTGATTGACGTCGGCGTGAATCGCGCGCGCGGCCGCCTCCTTCACCTCGGCCGGTGCGGCGAAATCCGGAAACCCTTGCGCGAGGTTGATGGCCCCGTGATCCAAAGCCAGACGCGTCATCTCGCGGATGACCGACTCGGTCAACCTGCTTGCCGTTCGAGAGAACGCACTACGCATGCACGGGCTCCTCGCCGGGAGTGAACGCGCGCGGGAACAGCGCGCGCAGTTGCGCCAGGACTTCATCGGTCGTCGTGAACTGGATCGCATGAATCCCGACTGCCGCCGCACCGTGCACGTTGTCGGGGATGTCGTCTACGAACGCCGCGCGGTGCGGTTCGATCGCCAGTCGCGCGCACGTCAGCCGGTAGATCTCCGGATCCGGCTTGCGCATCCCCTCGGCGCTGGAATCCACCACCAAGTCGAAAATGTGCGCGTTCACCATCTCGCGCCAGTCGGTCCACTCCTTGACGTTGTTCGTCAGGATGGCCGTCTTGTAGTAGCGGCCGATCGCTGCGGCAGCCGTAAGCATCTGGTCGTTCGCGCGTATCCCGCCGAACAACCGGCGCCGAATCACCGCCGGTTCCTCGGGAAGCTCGATGTCCACACCCGTGTGTTCGCGGAGCTTGTTCATCATCCGGCGGTAGAACTCCCCTTCGGAGATCTGGCCCTTCTCGAGCAAGGCGAAGTCCGGCTCGCCGTCGTCGGGTCGGTGGATGAACGCGGCGAGCAAGCTGCCTTCCGGCAGGGACAGGGCGTCCTCGAACTGCTCGAACGACAGCCGGATCGGGGTGGTCAAGACCCCTCCGAAGTCGAAGATGGCGGCTTCCATTTCGGTCATCATTTGAAGGCCGAGTCTACCCCCGCATTCGTCGCGCAGGATCGCAGGCATCGGGCGGCGAATCCTTCCAGGACGATCCACGCCCGGAATACGGACCGAGGGGCTCCCCTGAAACGATCGATCGGAGTGCTGTTCGTCGCTGCGCTGTGCTTAGGAGCAGCGGCGCGCGCCGACGTGCCCGAGGACTCCGTCCCGCCGGCTTCCTCGTTCGATTCCGGGCCGGCAACGACCACCGAACCGTTGCCCACAGGCCTGGTCACCGGAACTGCGACCGATGACGCTTCCGGGATCGACTCCGTCACGATCACGTTCATCTCGCTCGCACCGGGTCGAGTCCGAACCGCCGAGGCCGATCTGTCGTGCGACGCCGACCATCGGCTGTGCGCCTTCAGCACCCCGGCGCCGAACGTCCCCGGCGCCTACGAGGTGTCGGCCGAAGCCACCGACCGCGCACACAACGTCGAGTCGTCCGGCCCCTCGATGACGGTGCTCGTGCTGTAGGCGTGCCTTCAGTCGGACCGGCAGGCGCCGCCGAGTTCGTAGGTGCCGTATCCGGCGTGATCACTGACCGTCGAAGCGCGGACCGCCGTGTCGCCCTCCTGATGGACCGCGCGATCGAAAGACACAGCACCGACCCCTTCGATTTCCGTGCCTGCAACCGGATTCCCAAGAAGCCTGAGAGGAACGCGAACGGTGATCTCACTTGCCGCGACGTTGACCGCGCCAACCAGAGCCCGACGCGGATGCGCCGTCTCCGCCTCAGCCTCCAATCCCAAGACCGTCAAGAACCCACCATTTCCAATATCCCAAGAGAACGCCCACCCTCCGCCCGAGCGACGAGCGACGACACGCGAATACTCACCCGCGATTTCCCAAGAGACCGCGTATTCGGCGTCAAAAGCCTTGGTGGCTCCGGCGAGATCGCCCAACCTGATCCGGACTTCAAGGTTTGAAGCCGATGAGGACATAGCGAGGCCCGTGATGTCGATCGCGTCTTGCGACGGCAAGACGACCGCGGTCTCGGGCGTCAAAGGTGAAGCATCCCCCGCAGGATCGACGAACACTTCGCACGGCGTCGACGCGCGCGCGCCGATGGGGACCATTCCCGCACAAAGAATCAGGACAACCAGAAGCCTTTTCACGGCGACTCCCCCGCTCGGCCGACTCTCGTGTGTCCAGTAAAGTCCGACGGTCAAAAGGATGTCAACAAGAGCCGGGCGCGCGCGATGCCGGCGAAGGTGCCGGTTTCAAACGCCGCCGAGAATCGACTCCGGAGACTGCGCGAACGGATTGACGACTCGAACGTCGCCGAGTTTCTGTCCGTCCTGAAGATCCTCGGTAAGCAAGTACTCGCACTCCGCAACCTGGGCCGCACCAACGATGAGCGCGTCCCAGAAGGATAGGCGGAACCTCTTCTCGACATCCCAAGCCGCCTGGAGAACCTGCGCGTCCATCGGAACCGGGTGCCAGGCCAGAAGGGCACGCACATCGCGGCGAGCGAAGTCCGCCGACAGCCCGGGGGACAACTTCCGCGTCGCGGTGACGTAGAACTCAGTGAGGACCTGAAAGCTCACCCGGCCGGACCGCGAGCGCCACAGGAGATTCATCCATTCCGAGGCCTTCGGCTGCTTCACGGACTCGGACGAGTCGCGCGCATACACCAGGACGTTGGAGTCAACGAAGATCGACACGATCGTGGATCTCCTCGCGGGATGGATAGGCACCTGCACCCTTCATGGGCCGGGGTCGCCCGGAGAGGTATCTCTCCATGGAGTCTTCGTACTCCCGTTCATCCACCATCCGCTCGCGAAGGAGTTCGCCCACTAAGCGGGACACGCTCGTGTCGCGCCGTGCAGCCTCAAGTCGCACCCACGCGGCCGTCGCCTCATCCATGGTGATCGTCACGTTACGCACGCCACGATTCTAGTGCTCCACGAAGTTCGTGTCGATGGTCTAGATCCCACACGCGGCGTGAATCCTTTCACGCTCCGGGCTTCCGGTCATCCACCGCAGTCCGCATCGGCACGTTCGCGACGAACAGCCGCAGCGCAGAGGGCCTCCGTCAGTGCGGCGTCGGGCGCAGGGCGATGCCGGTGGCGGTGCGCGCGCCGGTTGTGGCGCGCGTCAGCGCGCGCACGACGGGCGGATCTCCGGGAGCCGGCGGAAAGACCGCAAGATCTTCGGTTGTGATTGCGAGAACATCCGAGTCCTGGCTCATCGAAGGCTTGCCGTCGCGCCAGATGCGCGCGCCGCCGACATCCTGGCCCGAAACGCGCGCGCTGCTCGTCGCAATCGCAAGATCGGAACCAAACGAAACCGCGAGCCACTCGCTGGGTTCGTTGCGCACGCCCCAACCCCGCTCGCGGAAACCACTCGCCTCAACGGTTGTCTCCCAACCACCCGCGCGCAACTTCCCCGTCATCGCGCCGGGCTGCTCGAAGCGCCCGGCGGACGCGACCGAGACGAATCCGTCGTCGCTCACATCGCTTCGCCGTCCGGCCCACCCCGCAACGGCGGCGGTCGTCTGGAAGACCAAATCCAAATCGAGTTGCACCGCCGCGCCGCCGCGCTCGCCCACCGCGGATCCCGTCGGCAGCACCAGCGCAAGATCCTTGCACTTGATCTGCCAGCGCTTCATGGGCTCGTCTTGGTACATCTGCAAGCGGCCTACCACGGTTCCGCCGACGCCTGTGAGGCGCGCGCGCGACGCCGACGCCGCAACGTTGCCGCCCGGAAGAAAGACCACGACCGAACCCTGCGCGCGCCCGTCGACGGGGTGGAACTCCGCCTCAATGATGCCGCCGTAGGCGCCCCCGGCATCGGCAAACGCGAACGAGAGCCACTCGCTCCAACCGGACTCGGTGGGGTTTTCGTGGCGTTCGTCATCGCGAGGAACCAGATCCCGCGGGGTGAAAGCATCGGTCATTGCTGGGATCCTCCGGCGCGCGCGCGCAAGGCCTCAACGACATCCTCGCCGCAGGTGTTGGTTCCAATCGGCGCGCCGTGATCGTTGCCGTGGTAATCGCTCGACGCAGTCTTGATGAGTCCGAGTTCGTCCGCGAGGCGACCGAACTGTTCGCGCGCCGCAAGGTTGTGGTCTGGGTGATCCACTTCGATCCCGCCGAGGCCGAGGCCGACCAACTCGCGGATGAGGTCCTCGGACCCGCCGATCTCGCGATCAATCCAGATCGGATGCGCAATCACAGCGACGCCACCGGCGCCAAAGATGAACTCCACCGTTTCCTGCGGCGACAGCACGCGTTTTTCGACGTACGCGCGCCCACCGTCGCCGATCCATTCTTTCGTGAACGCCTCGGGCGTGCGCGAAACCACTCCCGCCTCCACCATCGCCTGCGCGACGTGCGGCCGGCCGATGCTCTCGCCGCGCGCGATCTCGCGCACGCGCGCCATGGTCACATCGACCCCGAACTCCCGCAGTTTCTCCACCATCTTCTCGGCGCGCACGACGCGGTCGTCGCGGATCCAGCGCAGTTCCTCGATCCAGCGCGCGTTCTGCTCGTCGGCGTAGTACGCGAGCATGTGCACCGGCGCGCCCTTGTAACGCGAGGAGACCTCGCACCCGGGGACGACGTCCAGACCGATGCGTTCACCCTCGGCGCGCGCCTCGGCGATCCCGGCGGTCGAGTCGTGATCCGACAACGCGATCCCGTCCAAGCCCGCGGCGCGCGCGCGCCGCGCGACCTCGGCCGGATCGAACGCCCCGTCGCTTACGTTCGAATGCGTGTGCAGGTCGTATCGCTTCATGCGAACGCGTTCTCGCCGGTTAGGTGCCGGCCGATGATGAGTTTCTGGATCTGCGAGGTCCCTTCGTACAGCGTCGTGACGCGCGCGTCGCGCAGGTAGCGCCCAACCGGATACTCGTCGATGTAGCCGTACCCGCCGTGCACTTGAATCGCGAGGTTCGCACACTTCACCGCGGCTTCGCTCGCGTAGAGCTTCGCGATGGATGCCTCGATCGAGTTGCGCACACCCTTGTCCTTCAGCGCCGCCGCGCGCCACACCAGGAACCGCGCCGCCTCGATCTCGACGTACATGTCCGAGAGCATTTCTTGCACCAACTGGAACCCGGCGATCGTCTTGCCGAACTGCGTGCGCTCTTTGGCGTAGGCGAGCGAGGCGTCCAGGCAAGCCTGCGCAAGACCGACGCAACTCGCGCCCATGCCCACGCGCCCGTTGTCCAGCGCCGACATCGCAACCTTCATGCCGTCGCCGATCTTGCCGAGCATCGCGCTGTCCGGAACACGCACACCGTCGAAGACCAACTCCGCCGTGGAGGACGCACGCAATCCGAGCTTTCCGTGGATCTCGATCGCGCTGAAGCCCGGCGCGGAGGTCGGCATGAGGAACGCCGCGATCCCCTTCGAGCCGAGTTCCGGATCCGTCTGCGCCATGACCAAGGCGACACCGGCCACCGTGCCGAGCGTGATGAACATCTTGGTGCCGTCGATCACCCATTCGTCGCCGTCGCGGCGCGCGCGCGTCTTCAGGCTCGCCGGGTCCGATCCCGATCCCGCCTCGGTCAGAGCGAAACAACCGAGCATGTCGCCCGAGGCAAGCTTCGGCAGATACTCGCGCTTTTGCTCCTCGGTCCCCCACTTCAGGATCGACAAGCCCACCAGCGAGCAGTTGACGCTGACGATGCTTCGCACGCTGGAGTCCGCGCGCGCGATCTCCTCGACGATCAATGCGTAGCTGATCGCGTCCACGCCCATCCCGCCGTACTCCTCGGGAATCGGCGCGCCGAGGAACCCCAGCGGCTTCATCTTCTCGACGATCGGCCACGGGAACTGCTCGTTGCGGTCGTACTCGGTCGCGTGCGGCGCGATCTCGCGCTCGGCGAACTCGCGCACCATGCTCCGGATCATCTCTTGCTCAGGTGTCAGGTCAAAGTCCATGGTCGTGCTCCCCTAGCGTTCAGGAAAACCAGGCTACTCGGACGCGAGGTTCACTCGCGAAGCGCGGCCAGGATCGCGTCGTGAACCGCGCCGTTGGAGGAAACGCACGGGCCCGAGGTCGTGCGGTCCTCGCCGTCGAGGTCACTCCAGCGCCCGCCCGCCTCCTCGACGATGATCTTGGGCGCCGCGACATCCCAGGGCGCCAGCGGAGCGAACTCCACCATGGCGTCCATCGAGCCTTGCGCGACCAAGACGTGACCCCAGAAATCGCCGAACCCCCTCTGGCGGCGCGCGCGCGCCGTGAGGTCCAGCAGTTGCTGATCGCGCGCGCGCCCCGCGTACCCCAGGCCCCCGGTGCACAGGTCGGCCTCATCGAACGAGGCCGTCTTGGTGACCCGGATGTGCTCGCCGTCGCGGAAGGCGCCCTTGCCGCGCACCGCCCACCACCGCGTACCCAGGGCCGGCGCATTGACCACGCCGAGCACCACGCGGCCCTTGTCCTCCAGGGCGACCAGGGTGGCGAATACCGGGATTCCGCGGCTGAAGTTCTTTGTGCCGTCGATCGGGTCCAGGATCCAGCGCCGGGCCGCGTTCCCGGACTCCCCTTGCTCCTCGCCCAGGATCCCGTCCGCCGGGAACTCCGCAGCGATCGATCGGCGCAAAGCCGCCTCCACCTCGCGATCGGCCGCCGTCACCGGCGTGCCGTCCGCCTTGGCCTGCGAAGGCACCCCAATGCGGAAGTGCGACAAAGCCGCGCGCCCGGCGGCGTCCATCCACCGCTGGACGGCCGCCAGTTCCCGCTCGTAGGCCATCGCCGCAGGATCCTACCGGGATCGCGCCGCCCGGACCGCCGAACCCCAAGCGAGCGCAGATGGTAGCCTCGCCGCGTGACCAAACAACCTTCCTGCGCCGTCGGCGCCATCGTTTTGGAGAAAGGCCGCCTGCTCCTGGTCCGCCGCGACAAGGAGCCCGGCCGCGGCACCTGGACCCTTCCCGGCGGTCACGTCGAGTGGGGCGAGAGCCTGCGCGAAGCCGTCGCGCGCGAGGTGCACGAGGAAACCGGCATCGACATCGCCGTCGAAAGCGTCGCCGGAATCGCCGAACGCATCATCCCCAACGACGACGGTGCCGTCATCTACCACTTCATCATCGTCAACTACTGGGCCGGCGCCCCCGACCTCCCCGCCGCGCGCGCCGGCAGCGATGCAAGCGACGTTCGCTGGGTCCCGGTCGATGAACTGGCCACCATGAACCTGTCGGCCGGCCTGTACGAATTCCTGCAAGACCGAGGCGCCCTAGAAGGCCGCCGCCCGCGCGCGTAGCGCCACATTCAAACGCCATCCACCCGACCCCGTCGGTTGGCGTTGCTACGCAGGCAACTCCAATGCGCGCGTTGAACCTGGAGACTGCGTGGCGCGCGCCGAACCTCGAGAAGGACTGGCGCGGCAAACTGTTTCCCCCATGCGCCCGTATCATGGCCCACATGAAACGCGGTCGGGCCGACACCTCAACTACTTCGGGAAGTCCGGCGCGTGATGAACGCGATGAGCGCCAGACCATCCAACGCACGGCCTTGCGCGACATGTACGCGGCGCGTGCCATCACTCCCGCCGACGACGGCTTCGGGTGTCCATCCCTGAAACGATGCGCCGGCAGCGTTGCGCTGCCGTTGAACACGGGCAACTGGGCTTTCGTTGGCTGCGACTACGGACTTGCCCGGGTCGGCGGCATGCCCGCGAAGGTTCTCTTCATCGCGATGGACCGCGGGGGTCGCAGGAAGAAGGCTGAGACCTTTACCGACACGCAGAGGTCGTTCAGAAGCTCTATCGAGACCCCCAAGAACCCGCACATGGGCGGCGTCTCGCTAATCGTCAGAGAGTTGGTGGACGAGAAGGACCTGAGCGCGATTTCAGGTCAGTGCGCTTTGACCAACGCGGTTAAGTGCGCCCAACAGACCGGCAGCATGAGTACGGACGCGTCTCGACTGATGGTCCGTGAATGCGTAAGCCATCTTCGAGCCGAGATCGCGGTTCTGGCCCCGGACATCATCGTCACGCAAGGGTCGCATCCAGCGAGCACCGTACTGGGACTATATGAATCTACTTCACGAGTGCTTGACTCATCGGCTTCTGTTAATGGTGTGATGGACTTGTGGACGGTACCGGGAGGTCCGGTGGTTCTTAGAACACCGCACCCGGCTCGCCAGAAGGGGGTTCAGTGGTCAAGGGGCCTTCTTCCCCAAGACTGGCGCGACGCGATTTCCGCCGTTCGCGGTGCGTTCGTCGCCAAGCAAGGCTCTCTGCGCGACGGCTTAGCCTAATCAGCGCTCCCAGAGGACCGAGAACTTCGTTCTCACTTCCCACGGGGCCCATATACGGCACCCTTGCCCTGCGTCACGTGACGCGTTACACTCTGCTCCGTGATCAAGTCGTTCGGCGACAAGCGCACCGCAGACCTCTACGTGACAGGGAAGTCCAAGCGTTTCCCACCCGACATCGCGAGACGTGCCGTAAGGAAGCTGGAATACATCGACCTCGCCGCGCGCCTTGAGGATCTGAAATCCCCGCCGGGCAACAGACTTCACGAGTTGGGGAAGGACCGAAAAGGGCAGCACTCCATCGCCGTCAACGATCAGTGGCGTATCTGTTTCCGCTTCGCCGACGGAGACGCCTATGAAGTCGAAGTCTGCGACTACCACTAGAGACGAGGTGAACCACATGGGCATTCCGAACACGGGCCGGAGGAAGATCCGGCCGACCCACCCCGGGGAGATGCTCCGCGAGGACTTCCTCCCCGACTACGGCCTCACCGTCGCCAGCCTGGCCGAGGCACTCGGCGTCTCGCGCCAGACCATCAACGAGTTGCTCCGGGAACGTCGCGCCGTCAGCCCCGAGATGGCGCTTCGGCTCTCGCGTCTCTTCGGCAACTCGGCGGAGTTCTGGCTCAACGCTCAGCGCGCGTTGGACCTCTGGGACGCCGCCCGGGCGATCGAATCGGAAGTCAAGCGCATCAAACCGCTGCGGGTGGCCTAGTGTTCTTCGATACAACTCGCCGTTGTTTCTGCGCGCAGCCCGCGTCGCAGCAAGGCTGTCCCGTGCAGCGCGAGGCGACCTCGATCCCTCGGCGCTGCGGCAAACGCAATCCTTGCTTTCGCGGCCACGGTAGAGCCAATCACACTTGAAGCGGCGTCCGTGCGAAACCCGACCCTCTTCTGGGCTCTTCTCCGTCATGCGGGAAAGAGCCAGACGGCTCATCGGCCGAATTGGAACCGCGCGCTCCGCGATCGGCGCGAATCGGACACCGGCTCTGGATGCTAAATCCTACTTGGAGTAGGATAACGCCCGTGGCGACCGAGAAGGTGTCCCTGACGCTCGACCGAGAGGTCCTCAAGGAGGCGCGCGCGCGCGTCGGGATCCGTGGTCTGTCGTCGTACGTGGACGCCGCGTTGCGGCTCACGCTCCAGCAGGACCGCTTGCGCGGACTGCTGTCGGAGCTGGACGCCACGCATGGTCCCGTCTCGAATCGCACCCGGAGCGAGGTTCGCCGCGAGTGGCCCGTCGAGGCGCGCGCAAGCAAACGCCGGCCCCTTCGCGGCTGATCCTGGACTCGGGCGCGGTGATCGCGCTCGCACGGGGAGACCAGCGCGCGCGCGGTTTCATCGAGCGCGCGATCGAGACGGGGTGCGAAGTGCTGGTTCCTTCGGTGGCCGTCGCGGAAACGGTTCGCGGGCGAGGACCGCGAGATGCTCCGGTGAATCGCATCCTCGCCGCGATCGACTCTGTCCTTGTCGCCGACGAAGCCGCCGCGCGCACCGCCGGCGACTTGCTGGGTGCTACAGGAACCGATGAGACGATCGATGCTCTGGTTGTCGCGGGCGCGATCCTGGCCGGAGGCGGCAGAATCCTGACAAGCGATCCGGCCAACATCAAGAAACTGGCGCGCGCCACGCCCGAAATCACCGTTCACCGAGTTTGATCGATCGTCGTCCGACGCGCCGCCGCGTCCTGTGTAGGAGAACGTCGGGGGTTGTGTATAACCCCCGACGTTTTGTATCATCGGACTCGTCATGGCAGAGCGCCGTGGGAACCAAGTCCTCCAGGTCGTCCGGCGACTGGGAATCGTGCGCGCCGCAGATCTGGAGGCGCACGGAATCCCCCGGGGCCAGCTCTACCGGCTCGCACGAAAGGGACTAGTCGAGCGGCAAGCTCGAGGAATCTATGTCGCCGCCAAGCACTCCTTCACGGCCGAGCACACGCTCGCCCAAGTTGCCAAGCAAGTCCCGAACGGCGTCTTCTGCCTGCTGACAGCACTGCGCTTTCACGAACTTACGACGCAGGCGCCGGCCGAGGTGTGGATAGCACTGCCCGAGAAGGCACGCAGGCCAAAACTCGATTACCCGCGCCTGCGAGTTGCGCGCTTCTCGGGACCGGCCCTCACCGAAGGCATAGAAGCCCACCGGCTGGACGGCGTCGAGATCCGCGTCTACTCGGCCGCCAAGACGGTCGCCGACTGCTTCAAGTACCGCAACAAGGTTGGCGTTGATGTCGCGGTTGAGGCGCTGCGCGATTTCAGTCGCCACCATCGGGGCGGCGCGACCGACCTGGCCCGATACGCGCGCATCTGCCGCGTCTCGCGCGTGATGCAACCCTACCTGGACGCTCTCGCATGATGGCCGGCAAGAGCAATCTTCCCGCCTCCGTCGCCGCACGATTGCTCAATCGAGCGAAGCAAACCGGTGACGTCTACCAGACCCTGCTGACAAGCTTCTGCTTCGAGCGGTTTCTCTACCGCCTCGGCAAGTCCGAGGTCCGTGACCGCTTCGTGCTCAAAGGCGCCATGCTCCTTCGCCTATGGTCGGATCAGCCCTACCGCGCCACGCGTGATCTTGACCTGTTGCGCAGGGGCGACGGTGCGCCCGACGCCATACGCAACGACATTCAGGCGATCTGCGCAGTGCCCGTGGAACCGGACGCCATCACCTTCGACACCGGCGCGATCCGGATCGAGGCGATCCGCGCGGAAGACGAGTACGCGGGGACAAGAGTGACGCTGCCTGCGCGTTGCGGCACCGCGCGGCTGGGCTTGCAGATCGACATTGGACTGGGTGACTCTGTTTGGCCCGCTGCGGAGCCGTGCGCCTATCCTTCGATACTCGACTTCCCGGCACCGCTCGTACTGGCATATCCGCGCGAGGCGGTCGTGGCGGAGAAGCTCGAAGCTATGGTCGTTCTCGGAGACCGCAACAGCCGAATCAAGGACTTCTTCGATCTGCACCACCTCGCGAGCCGGTTCGAGTTCGACCGAGCAACGCTGGCGGAGTCGATCAGGCGAACTTTCGAAAGACGGCACACGCCGATTCCGGCGGATCCGCCAATCGGACTCACGGACGACTACTGGGAAAACCCGTCGCGCCCCGCCCAGGTGCGCGCGTTCGCGCGCCGCGCAGGACTCACGCTTACGGGCGAACCGGGGGCAGAGTTCGCGAGAACGCTCGGCATCTTCCTCTTGCCGGTGCTAGAAGACCTGCACGGTGCCACCCGGCGCGACGGGACCTGGCCGCCGGGTGGACCGTGGACGCCAACCCCCTTGTAAACGCCGACCGTCCCATATAGGTTGGTTTGCGGTGATTTCTGGGGCCGGGTGCCCTTTATCGCCTTGACTTGGCAGAGCCGGAGATAAGGAGCCCCTTGATGGCGCGGACTCGGCCACCACTTCGTTCACCGCAACGGGGAAGGGTCCGCATCGGCGTCGCAGTCACCGCGCTTGCGCTTGCCGTAGGACCGGCGCGCGCGGCGATCCCGGAGGCCGTCCCCGATCTCCCGGTTCTCGGTCCTCAAACGCCGGTCGGCTCCATCGTCACCGCCCCTGCGGACTCCGCGGCGCCGACGCTCAAGACGATCGACGGGGACATCTCCGACTGGACGGGCGACATCACGCGCCTCGGCGGCACATCCATCTATTCGCGCGGAGAGTTCGTCTACCAAGACTTCCTGATGGACGCGTGGGGAGCCGACGACGGCGCCGACGCGCAGCGCCTCCAAACACTCAAGCCTGCGGCCGAGACCGAGCCGCGCACGTATCGAGTGGACGCGCTGATCCAAGCGGCCGGGGATCAGTTCGGGGCTCCGGCGCCGTTCGGCGCGCAGGTCCACTACGGCGACGCGGTCCCTCCGCCGGAACTTCGAAACCAGGCCGACATCGAGGAGGTTCGCGTCGCAGCCGACCCGGAACGTTTGCTCTTTCTGGCGCGCACGAGCGGAATGACGCAGAGCCCCGCCACGGCCGCGCTGATCCTTCTCGACACAGAGCCGGGCGGCTCCTACGCGGCGCCGGGCCTAGCGTCGACCAAAGCGGAATGGGCTTTCCTGGTTGCCGGGGACAAGGTGTTGAGCGCGGCCTACCGGGGAGCCGCCGCAACCTTCGATTGCGCATTCCCCTGCCTGCCGTCCGGGTTCGAAGTCGCGACAAACCCCGGCCAGGCGGGCGCCGACAACGAGTACGACAACGCGATCGAGGTTTCCATCTCGCGGGCCGCGCTTGCGCAGGACTCCGCGTTGCCGACCTCGATCGGCGTCGGCGTCGCAACCGGGGTCGTGGATTCCACGACCGAGCCGACCGGCCTCGCGCGCGTGGCGACCGGGGATGGGAAGTCGGATCTTCTCAATGTGGCGTTCCGCAACGAGCCCGCGCGCGTCCGAATGGATCAGGAGCAAGCGCTCGCGTTGCACGACGGGACCATCGATCGCTTCATGGCGACGGTTGACCTCGGCAAGCTCGCGGGCGGCTGCACCCAGACCTTCCGTCCCCGACCCGGTTACTACGAACGGATCTATCTTTCTCACTCCGCGGTTAACCGCGAGGCGGAGACCGACGGGTCCTTCCAGGGCGCCTTCCAACCCTACGGGCTGTACGTGCCGATGAGCTATCGGCCCGGCACGCCCAATCCTGCCACCTACTGGCTGCACTTCAACGGTGGACGGGGAAACGATGCGGCCGCCTGGGTTCCCGGGATCATTCGCCAGCTCGGCGAGGATCGCGGCAACATCGTGATCTCCCCGAACGGACGCGGCACCGGGAGCGCCTTCGTGGGCCGGGCCCACGAAGACTTCCTCGAGGTTTGGGACGACGCAATGGCTTGGGTCAACATCGACCCCGATCGCGTGTTCCTGTCGGGCTACTCCATGGGCGGCTTCGGCGCGTACCTGATCGGCCTGCTCTACCCGGACCGGTTCGCGGCGGCGTTCCCGACATCGGGGACCACCGTCGCCGGGCCGCCGGATGTGTTTCGCATTGCCGAGGGCGGCGACGAGGCTCCGCTGGACCTCATCAACATTCTGGAGAACGCGCGAAACCTCCCCTACGTCATGTACCACGGCGGCAACGACGAACTGATTCCGGTTACGAACGCCGTTCTCGCGGGCGCGCGCTTGGCGCAACTCGGCTACCAGTACCGCCTCTACGCGTTCCCCGGATACGAGCACTACTCGTTCGCGATCGTGGACGAGTGGAAGGCGGCCGCGCGCTACCTCGATGGATTCCGACGCGATCCGGATCCGGCGCGCGTGACCTACCGAGTGTGGCCGGCGCTGGAACACGTTGTCGAGACCGAGAGCATGCCGTCGGGCGCGACCATCGATTACAACTTCGACGGTGCTTACTGGATCGACGAGTTGCGCGCGCGCGACGGGGATCCTGCAGATCCGAAAACCTTCGGCAGCATCGACGCGCAGACCCTCGGGCGAGGTGCTCGACAAGTCCTCGGGCTCCCGGAAGCGGGAACCGTTGAACTCGGCCAGTTCACGCCGTTCGTGATGACCGGCATGCGTTGGGCGAGCGCCGGCGCGATCGCCCCTTCAAACGCTTTCTCTGTCACGCTCGCCAACATCGCGGACGGTCGGCTGGACGTGGCTCGGATGGGATTAGGAACTGCCGCGCCGATCACGGCGACCGTGACCACCGACGGACCTACCACGCTCCGACTCGCCGGCACGTGGGCCGACCCGCCAACAGTGACCGGAGCCCCCGGCTCTCTCTACGAAAACGGAGAACTCGCGGTTTCTTTCTCCGCAGCCGGCACGTACGCCCTCGCGATCCAGCCATAGTCGAACGCGTCACGCCTCGCGCGGTCCCCGTCGCCCGAGGGAGTCGGGACGCGCCACACCGATCCGTCGAGGGTGGCACTATGCTGGCCGAACTCACGCGTCCGGCGAAACGAAGCTACGTTCTGTGTTGGTGGACCAGGAGAGCGCGGCCGAGAAAGGTGTGCTGTTGAGCCAATCAGAGCAGGATCGACGGATCGACTACATCGAGTTCCCGGCCCCCGACGTGGCGGCCGCCAAGCAGTTCTTCTCCGCAGTGTTCGGCTGGGAATTCACAGACTACGGTCCGGACTACACGAGTTTCGTCGACGGCAGGCTTGCCGGAGGATTCACAACGGAAGGAGTTGTTGCGGCGGGCGGCCCTCTCGTTGTGCTCTACGCGACCGACCTCGAAACCATCAAGACGAGCGTCGCGACACAAGGAGGCGCGATCACGAAGGAAACCTTCGAGTTCCCCGGCGGCCGGCGCTTCCACTTCCGCGATCCCAACGGCAACGAACTGGCGGTATGGACCGACCGGTGACTCGACGCAACGGGGCGGCATCAGTGCCCGCGCGCCGCGACTCGCCGCCCGGCCGTCAGGCGGTTGTTGTCACGACCGGAGCTCCGCCGCCGACGCGGCGAAGCTCCGGTCGTCGGTGGGTCTTAGCAGCCGGGCGCGCGCGCGACGGGTGTCGTGTAGTTCCCGGTGTTGGCAAGGTCGTGTTGGTACTTCGGCCACTCGGTCGCCTGGCACGCCGAGCCCTTCGTGCGCCACACGAACAGGTTTCCTTCGCGCGTCATCATCGCGACCTCCACCTTGCCGTCGCCGTCGAAGTCGCCGACGCCCGGAGTCGATACAACCCACCCACCGGTGAACTTCGGCCAGCCCTGCGGGCGCGCGCCGCCGATCGAGTACGCCTGCAGGTCGTACATCGCACTCCCCTGCAAGACGTCGGCGAACCCGTCACCGTCGACGTCGGCAATCGCCGGAGTGTTGAAGAACTGCAGATCGTTCATCTGCGCCGGGAACCCGGGCATGAATGTTCCGGTGCGCACATCCCACGCGGAGACGTGATCCTCGGCTCCGAGTTGCTGCTCGGGAACCACGACGTCCAACAGCCGCTTCAGCCCGGTTGTTCCCATCGCTAGCGACATCGGTGAGTTCGGTCCCGCGAGACGCCCCCACACCGCACCGCCCAGCGAGGGAATCGACGGGCCGTCGGTCGCTTGCGGGTTCTTGAACTCCGCTTGCGCGGAACCCGTCGTGATGTAGCCACCACCGGGCTGGTTTCCGTAGTAGGAGGTGCCGTCCGGGTTGAGCACGTACAGCGGTCCGGCGATCGATGCGGTCGCGATCACCGTCTTGCCGTCGATCTGTCCGATGGTGGGCGCGCCGTCCGAGCCCGCCCCCACATCCGGCAACAACTCCGGAGTGAGCAACGCGATCTTCACCGGCCATCCGGGAACGTACGCGTTGTCTCCAAGACCTGAGACGGTCTCCGACCCCGAGTGCGCCGTCCCGTCGTGCCGCAGCGCGTACACGCGCGTGTTCGCCGGGTCCATTACAAAGCCGCCCAGGCTGATCGCCGTCATCGCCGGGTCTCGCAGAGACAAGTTCGGCGTTTCCTTGTACTCCTCGTTTACGTTCGCGAGGACTTCGACGAACCCATCTCCGTCTATGTCTCCGACGCTCACGCCGCCGAACACTTGCCGCCCGTAGAAAGGCTGGGCATCGCCCTTGAAGGAAACGCGGTGTGAAACCGGATCCACCGACTCGACCTTCTCGGGATCACGCAGCAACACCGGCCATCCGGCAACCGGAGTCCCGTCGGCGTGCCACGCATACACGTGTCCGTCCCACGAGCCCACGATCACCTCCGGCCCGGTCGTGGAAGGATCCAGATCCGCAACGGCGGGATGTGCCGTGAAAGCGCGGTCCACCGTGTTGATCGAGT
The DNA here is from genome assembly GCA_041658565.1 of Actinomycetota bacterium. Lineage (NCBI taxonomy): Bacteria > Bacillati > Actinomycetota > Actinomycetota bacterium. The sequence goes on from JBAZZY010000007.1 coordinate 18,520, forward strand.
CGCGCGCGTGGTGCTCTCCCCACGCGTCGCAGGTCGCGAGGTCCGCACCGGGCTCCTGGCATCCCGGATCACGCGAGTACGCGGGGTTGGAATGGCGGACCCAAGCGAGCGATCCGTCGGCGCGCCACACGTGGACCGTACCGCTGTGGTCGGCTACTGCGATCTCGGGCGATCCGTCGCCGTCCAAATCGGCGATCGCGGGCGACCCCAAAAGGAACGGCTCATACACTTGCGAGGAGATCTCGCCGCGGGTGAACCCGTTGTCACCGGTACTGGGAAGCGGAACGAGATCGGAACGGACCGGGAAGCCGCCCATCTCATTCCCGTTGGGTTCGAACGCGTGAACAAATCCGTTTCCGTCCGAGAGCACGAGTTCGTTGCCGCCGTCGGAGTTCAGATCGGCGAACGCCGGGGACCCGCCTCCGTCGGCGTTGAGGTTGATCGGAAACCCACCCATGAGTGCGGGATCAGCGTGCGAGAAGAACTGTCGCTGCTCGATCGCATCGGGGATCCGACTTGCCGCGTCGAGCGTTGCGTTGCGTCGGTCGCGCACGATCACTCGCACGCGGAACGCGTCCTTCTCCGGTAGATCACGCGACGTGGGGTCGTTCGCAGGCGTGTAGGCGGGCACAGCGCGGTTGATCGCGCGCCGCACAGCCGCGAGATTCAGGTTGGCGAGCACGCCGGTTTTCGGTGCGCTCCCCGACCCCGAGGCGATCGTGGTCCACTTGTCATGCACCGGCCAGGGCGCGGACTGCACGCCGGGCGCGAACTGCACTTCATAGGTGTAGCCCGCGGTGCTCCGCGGCGCCGAGACCGAGCCGACGATCGGAATGCTTCCGCTGGTCGGCAAGATCTCCCACCAACGCGGAGAGGTCATGTCTGCCTGCGGCGGAATCGCGCCGCGCTGAACCAGTCGAACGGCCCTATCGGCGTTCGCGCGCCCCCATCCCGTGATCTGGTCCCAATCCCGTGTCGTGACGTAGCGCACGGTATCGGGCAGCGAGGTCACGAAGTTGTTCGGCGGGAATGGCGCCGCCGGGTCCGAGAAGTTGATGTCGTCCGCCGACGCGCGGAAGATCTGCTTGGCCTCTTCGGAGGACAGCGGACGACCGGAAGCGTCGGGGGCGATGTCGCCCTTTTGCACCGCGTTACGCGCGGCTGAATACACCAGACCGGCGATGCCGGCCGAGTTCCCCGTTGCCCCCGACGAGCAAGACCCAGAGGCTACGGACATCCAGGTGTAGCCGCCCCAGTTGGTGCATCCGTTGAACGCGAGCCAAGTGCGCGGAACCTGCACCGGATCGATGCCCTGCATGACGCTATTCACGACCATCGTGTGGTTCAGCGCCGCAGGGTAGTTGTGGTGGCCGGCTTCTTCGTCGGCCTCACTCGCAACGATCAGCACTCCGTGGCTGTAGGCGTAGTCCGCGGCCGCCTGCGCGAATCCGGTGTGGTTCAGCGTGCCGAGCGCTTCCTGGATCAAGCTCACGCCGTTGTCGACCGCGTAAACAACACCCTCGGCCCAGTTGTTGATCTGCGCGATGAAGGAGTCGCCGACGCGCAACGGCATGAACATGCAGTTCGGGCACTGAGTATCGGCCTTCTCGATTTCGGCGCTGGAATCCCCGGCTTCGCCGGTCCCGTGCCCGTAGTCGGTGTCGTCGAAGGCATCGTTGTCGTGCTGGAAGAAGTCCCAGCCGGCGATGTCGTCGGCGTAGCCGTTGTCGTCCTGGTCGATCGAGTCCGAGAACGTGTGGATCAAATCGTCCGGAGTCAGATACGAACCGTTGTGCGGTGTCAGGCGCGAGTCGTGCTCATAGTCGGCGATGTTGAAGACGCCGTCGCCGTTGACGTCGTAGTCATGCAAGCCACCGTCGCCGCGCGCGTCGGAACACGTCCCGGCGCACGGAAGCGGAAGCTCGCCCATGTTCAGGTGCATCTTGTTGACGAGCGAAGGCCGGTCCCACAGGATCCCGGAGTCCATCACCGCGATGACGGTGTCGGGACGTCCGGTGGTGACTTCCCACGCAAGGTTCGTGCTCGAGCCCTCGACACCGAAAAGCTCTTGCGGGTTATTCGCAACCGTCGGGTCGTAGCTGGTGTCGCCCGGCTGCGGCGCGTAACTCGTCAGTTCCCAATCACCCTGGCAGTCGAAGTTCTGCGGCAGGTCGGAGTCCGGCGTCCGCGGGCACTCACCGTGATTGATGTGCAACCGCGTGTAGTCGTACGGATCACCGGGAACTACGGGGAACGGGAACGTCGCTCCTGCCGGCAGAAGCGAGGCGGCCGTAGCAATGACCGCGAGCAAGACGAGTACGCGTGTTTTCATCACGCAACGTTCTGCGTACGCCGCGCGGTTCCTTCTGGAGAATCCCCCGCACTTACCGACCTACGATTGCAGAACCCACCAAACCGTGACTCCTTCCCGCTGGTGTAGATTTGGCTGGCCGACCCACCAAAGGGAGACGAGCGTGGCGCGCGGATCGACCGGGAAGAACGATGAACTCCAAGCTATTCCTGGGGTCGGGCCCAGTCTTTCCAAGGATTTGCACGACCTCGGCGTGCGACAGGTTTCCGATCTGACGAAGCGCGACCCGCAGGTCATGTACGAGGATCTGTGTGATCTTCGCAACACGCATCAGGATCGGTGCGTCCTGTACGTCTTTCGGTGCGCGGTCTACTACGCGCGCAACTCCGATCGCGATCCGGAACTGCTCAAGTGGTGGAACTGGACCGACGCGCGCATGCAGGCGCGCGCCTAAGAACCCGAAGGTAGGCCCAGGTACTCCGCTGCGGACTCGACCGAACGCACAACGAGGCGGTCTGCTTTTTCGTAGAGGACTTGATCGGTCTCGTCGCTGGTGGTGTCGGGCGGCGGTTCGTAGCCGGGCGTGTGCGCGTGGGTTTCGATCGATAGATCGTCGCATGAGCGCGCCACAGTCGTGACCGGGTTGCAACGCGACGGCGCGCCGGGGGATGCGCTCAGGATCAACTCATCGGGGGCGTCCGTGCTCAGGAAGTGCGCGCCGGCCGCCTTTGCGACGTCGAACTCGGAGGGACTCACGAGGTCGCGAACCATGAAGCCCTGAGCGACGAGTCGCTGCATTCGACCGTACTTGTCTTCGCCGGCAAGGCGCGCGCCGTCGCGGCCGACGAACGCGGCGACCGCCTGCTCGGGCTCGGCCTGCACGAACATCGCGCGCCCAGCGAGACTCGTCCATCCATCGCTGTACGGCTCGGCGTGGTCGGAGCCGTCGAGCAGATACAGCACGTCGCCGCGCAAGGTGTCGAGCAGCGGCCACCCGTCGGTGGTGATGGAGTCGCGAAGGGTCTTTCCTGCCGTCGTAACGTCGTCGGGCGTGATCACTCGGCCGCCGTCGGCAAGTGCACCACCGAAAGCGTCGAAGAGCACGCGGTCGAGCTTGTCGTACTCCGCGGCCGTGAACGGTCGAGTAAATGGATCGCCGTTCTCGGGCAACTCGGTGTTCTTCGGCGGGCCGGCGTCCTTGGGCTCGATCAGGACCGCAATCGGGTGCGCGGTGGGATGAGCGTCGGACCAGGAACGAAGCAGCGCGAGGCATTCGGAGAGCAACTCACACGTCGTGCGGTCGTCGGCGAACCACGCGTGGTAGACCTCGAAGTCGTCGCGCGCCCAGTTGTAGTGAACGTCCAGTTCCACCTGGCGCACGTCCTGCTCCTCGAACTGGTTGGGAAGCGGCTTGCGCGAGTAATCCCACCCAAGCTGGTCCGCGTCGCGGCCGGGGAACTTCGGATCGCGGTGGTAGCTGTTGTGCGTGCCGCGCGCCTGCACATCGTTCAGCCGCAGCCCTTCCTGTGCCCCACCTTCCGCGCGCGCCGCGACACTCGCGAACGCAACCAGCACCAGCACCAGTGAGAAACCAAGTCTTCTGCTCATACCCAGATCGTATGGCAGCAAGCGCATATAGGACAAGGGGGACATTCCACGCGCCTGGGGATTGCCGGCCGCGCGCCTACAAGTGCGCGCGCAGCCACTTGGCCATGCGTGGCGCGGTCTGGCCGCAATACTCCAGCGGCAGCATGTGTCCGGCGCCGCCGAGGACGAACAACTCGGCCGACGAACCGGCGCGCGCCACGAGATCCTCTTGCCCTGCAAGTGGAACCACCATGTCCCGCTCCCCCGTGATCACGTACAGCGGTTTGCCCATGGCTTCGACCGCGGGCTTGTCGTCGGGCGTGAGGAAGAAGGAAACCAACGAGTCGACGGTGTACCAACGCACGGTGCGCGGGAACCGACGCCAGCGCCGCAAAATCGCAGGGTCTTCGAACATGTCGCCGGGCGAGTACACGGCCGATAGCGGCAGCGGGACCAGCGGCAGTTGGCGCGCGGCGCGGCGGCCGGAGTCGATCAACGAGGCGAGCGCGCGCCGGCGAAGGCGCAACTCGAACGTTCCCACTTGCCGCAGATCGGCGGCGGTGTGGCACGCGACGGCGCCAACCCGCTCATTGCCGAGTCCGGCGTAGAAAGCCACGAATCCGCCAAGGCCCGAGCCTGCCAAACCGACCGGTTGCCCGAATCGCTCGACGGCGAACCCGACTGCCTCGCCGGCGTTGGCGAGCGCGTCGTGGAAGGGCAAGTGCCCGCGCCGTCCGTCGCTCATCCCGTGGCCCTGGAAATCCACCGCGACGACGTTGAGCCCTTCGCTCCGCAACGCCTCCAAGAAATCAACGCCGGGAACCAAGTGCGAAAACATCGCGGAACTCGCGCCCATCCCGTGCAGGAACACCACGGTCGGCGACGGTCGATCCGCCTCAAATACGGACAGCCGCAGCGCGAGATTCTTGCAAGTCACCCAGGCCGGTTTCATACGAGTCCGAGGCTACTCCGCGACGGCCGGACCCGGCAACGCGCGTCAGTAGCGAACCACGACGTCCAGATCCCCATCGCGGCGAAGCACCTGCACGGCGGTCGCCCCGCCGCTTTGCAGGAACGCGAGGTCCACGCGCGCGTTGCCGACCCGCATCCCGATCAGTTCGGCGCGCGCCAGCCAGCGCGGCAGGTTCGGCCGCACGATCGTCAAGGTCCGGTTCGGAGCGTCGGCCGTGATGCCGCCGTACGAGCGGATCATCAGCAACGGAGCCCCGGTCGCCCAGGCCTGCGGCCTGCACGCAACCGGGTACTCGACCGGCACCGGAACGTCACCACGCGCGTACCCGCAGAACAGCTCGGGGTATCGACTTGAGGCGAAGTGCGCGCCGGCCGAGGCCATCTCGTCGATGAGCCGGTTGGACTCCTCATGGAACCCATACCGTTGCAGCCCGTGGGCGATGATCGAGTTGTCGTGGGGCCACACGGTCCCGCGGTGGTACCCGATGGGATCAAACCTGGGATTTCGCGTTGACAGCGTCCTGATCCCCCATCCGCCGGCAAGGTCCGGTGCCATCAGCCGGCGCGCGACGCGCGGCGCCTTGTGCTCGTCGACGATTTCGGACCACAAGCAGTGCCCGGGGTTGGATGTGATCGAGCGCACCTGCCGCTTGTCCCCGTCCAATGCCACTGCGTAGGTCCCGGCGTCGTTCATCCAGAAGTCCTCGTTGAACCGCCGGCGCAGTTGGTCGGCTTGCCGCATCAAATCGGCTGCAACCGAGTGATGACCGAGCGCGCGCGCCACCTCGGCAACGCGGCGCTTCGCGTCGTAGACGTATCCCTGGACCTCGCACAGCGCGATCGGCGGCTTCGGAATCGAGCCGTCGTCGTGCAGGATGCCGTCGAAGGAATCCTTCCATCCCTGGCTGTCGAGACCATTTGGCGAGCGCTTCTCGTACTCGACGTACCCGTCACCGTCGGCATCGCCGTAGGTATCGATCCACTCCAACGCCCGAAGCGCGTTCGGCCACAGTCGCTCCGCAAAGGCACGGTCGCCGGTCCAGCTCCAGAAGTATCCGTAAAGCACGAGCCACAACGGTGTTGAGTCCACAGACCCGTAGTAGGGCGTGTGCGGAATCGCGCCGACCGAGGCCAACTCCCCCACGCGAACCTCGTGCAGGATCTTGCCCGGCTCTTCGTCGCGCCACTCGTTGACCTCGGTGCCCTGCAGCGTCGCCAAGCGTTCCAGAGCTGCGCGCGCCAGGTCCGGGTTGACTCCGAGCGTTTGATATCCCGTGATCAGTGCGTCCCTGCCGAACAGAGTCGAGAACCACGGGACTCCTGCATCCAACACCGGCGCTCCGTCCTCGCCGGCGGTCTGCATCATCCGCAAGTCCAGCACGGCGCGATCCAGGTACCGCTGCAACTGGTCGTTGGATACGCGGAACTTCGTGCAGCGCTTCCGCCACATTTGGTACTCGCCGTCCAGTTCTTGGTGCGTGAGCTTCGGAGGCGTCCAGTGGCCGGCGCGCGGATGCACTGCGGCGATGATCTCGAACTTGCCGCGCGGCAGCAGCGTCACATGCCAGCGCGCGCTACCGGCGGTCAACTCATCGGGCCGGGGCGTCAACCGAACGATCGTCAAGCGATGGGTGGAATCCCTGCCCTCGTAGCTCAGCCGCACAGATGCTTCGTCGATGACCGGGTCTTGCGCGACGCCGCGCGCGTCGGACACCAGCCCGCGAACTTCGAACAAGTCCAGGAAGTCGGCGGCAAAGGTGAGGTCGATATCCAACGTGCGCGCCGCCAAACCGAAGTTTGTGAACCGGATGACCTCACGCATCCCGCCCTCCAGCCAGCGGTGCCGAGAGATCTGAAGGTTCTCTACAACATGCTTGCCCGCGTGATCGATCTTCTCGGTCGGCAGCGTTGTCTCGACCAACATGGAGAAGTTGCGGTCGGCCTCGGAGTGCAGGAACAGAGGGCGGCGCCCATCCACGCGAAGCTGCCACTCGGACAGGAACCTGGTGTCGCGGAAGTACAAACCGAGCGCAGACTCGGATTCAAAGATGTCACCGAAGCGATCCGAGAGCAGGAACACCGCTTCGTGCTTGATCGTCTGCACATCGCGGATGTCCTGCGGCAAAGTCGCCGCAGGCTGCTCGGTATCGCCCGGCCGACCGGCTCCCTCGGTCTCTGCCAGCATGGCCTCCGAGTCTACCCCCCGGCGCGGCTATAATCCGTGGGTCACCAGGAGGGAAATCCGTGCATAAAGTTGATGTTCTCGAGTTTCGAGTCGCCGACCGTGTCCTTACGCAAAGCGACCCGAGCAGCGGCGATGTCGTGTTCCTCGGCGCTCAGGGCGACGTAGCGTTTCCCTTTGTGGTGGTCCGGAAGATTCAAGGCCCCGGCGGCACTTACGTGGACTCCCTGGAAGTGCTCGACGCCGGCGGGACCCAGGTGTGCGCGCGCGAGGGCCGATTCGAGATCGACGTGCAGTCCACACCGGAGACGCTGGTGACGGAACTTCGCGACGTTCGCTTCCCCGGACCCGGGCAGTACACGCTGCGCTACACGGTCTACCAAGACGTCGTGGCGAACTACCCCTTCTCGGTCCTGCAGCAGGATTCGCCGGCGGTCGGAGTTGTACCCGGAGCGCTCGACGCAGCGCTGGCGAAGTCCACCATCGCGTGGCTGTCGTTCGACTCCTTGCCCGACGCGCACCTGCCCAAGGCGACCGGGCGACCGGTCAAGGAGCCACGCTACGAAGCCGCGCAGGTGTTCCCGATTTGGTACGGGTACCAGGAAGGCCGGGTCTACGTGCTCACCGGCCCCGGCGAGCAGCAAGTGCCGGGGCTGCTCAAAGCGGCTTCGGTGCGCTTGCTGGCGCGCTCCAAGAGCAAGCAGTCCAAGGTCGACGACGTTACGTGCGGTGTCGAGCGGTTGGCGAAGAACGACGAGTGGGAAACGACCGCGCGAGATCTGCTGCTCGGCCGGCGACTGAACTTGAGAGACGGCGACGCGGCCATCGGCCGCTGGAAAGAGACCTGCGAGATCGTGGTTCTAACGCCGCTTCCGCCCGCGATGGCGGAATCAGCGATCGCCTGAGTCCGGCTCCTTTACTTCCGGCACGACGGCGGAATCAAGGACGGTAGCCGGTTGCTGCGTCGGCTTTCGCCGTCTCGCCAGAGCCGCCCAAGCGAGCCCCGCCACAACCAGCAGCGAAGGAACCAGGACCCCAAGTAGCGGCCCCACCCTCACCGCGGTCGAAGTCGCGGCGAATACCGAACGAGTCCCGACAAGAGGTCGCCATACGACCCGACTCCCACCGGTGACGCCGTCACCCGACGTCACCTCGGCGACTCCGGGAAGATCGGCACGAATCTCGAAGCGCACCAACTCCTGCACCGCGCGAAGGGCCTCCTCGTCAACCGGAACGCCGCCGGTGGTATCGATCTCCCCGGTGAATTCCGATCGCGTCCGCAGCAACGACCGCTGAGTGCGATACCCGATCGCCAGCTTGATCCCGTCCAAACGACTGCGTTCTCCGGCGCGCGCCGTACGAAGCTCCGCCAGCGCGCCGTCGAAACCCGCGCGATCAGTGAACCTGCGCGTGGCCTCCAGCGACATCCCATCGCCGGGCGCGCCGCGCGTCACCGTCCACTTCTTAGCGGCGAGTCCGTCGAACAACGCCTCTATCGCGCTCAGCCCCTGCCCCTCGCCTCCCTGCGCATCGGCGGCGGTCAGTTGCTCCACCAACTCCCGGTCGAACTCCATCGCCAGCGTGAACGATCCTCCGCCCGAGGCGTCAATGTCCGTAGACATGCGAACCGTCATCTGACACGCGGGAAGGAGCACCAGAAGAGCTGCAAAGACGACGCGCAGCAACCGCGTCATCGCACCAGCGGGATCAGTTCGGACGCCACCAGATCCATCTGCTCGTCGTCGTAGACCGAGAAAGGCAATCCCGCCAAGCCCAACACCACGCGACCGACTCCCAACGCGCGGAACTCCTCAATGCGCTGCGCGCACTCCCGCGGAGTCCCAACGAGCCCACCGGCGGCGAACTCCTCCAGCGACGTTGCGTCGAGCGCGCGCCCCGGCATCCACGCCTGCAACGCCTCATACCGCCTTTTCAGATCTGCCGCGTCGGTACCGACGAGCGTGTACAGACCGACCGAGAGGTCCACCGTCCGGGAATCGCGGTCCTCGGCTGCGCATGCTGCGCGCAGAACCTCCAATCGCTGCGCGTACTGCTCAGGCGTGATCCTCCACACAACGTTCCACCCGTCGGCCGCGCGCGCCACCATTCGCATCAGCACCGGTCCGCCCTTGCCGCCGACGAACACCGGCGGCGATCCTGCGGCGGCGCGCACAGTGGCCGCGACGGCCGTGGCGTGAGCTATACGTCTGCCCGGAGCCTCGAAAGGAATACCGAGTTCGTCGAACTCCGCTTCGTACCATCCGGCGCCGAGACCGAGTTCGAGTCGAGCGCTGCTTGCTTCGTTCACGCTTCGCGCCTGCGCGGCCAGCAACGCCGGCGCGCGAAACGCGGAACACAGCACCAGCGGGCCGAAGCGAACCCGGCGCGTCCCCGACGCCAGCGCGCTCAGCATTGAGAACGCCTCGGGCGTTCCGAAGCGGGTCGCGGGCCCGCCGTACCGGGCCAAATCCAAGAACAGGTGATCCGATACCCAAACCGAATCGAACCCCAGATCCTCCGCGCGCGTCGCATACTCGACAACCCCGGCAACGTCGGCGCGACGCTCTGACGGGAATGAGAAATCGTAGTGCGGCAATGCCAACCCGATGTCCATGAGCGCACAGTCTACGTGGCGCTCGCCGCTGGACCGCCCGCACCCGTCGGGCGGTCCAGCGAGGCCCCCGAAGACGGTGGGGGAGCTGGGTCGGCTTGGAACCGCCCCCGGGGGCGCTCACGTTCCACTTCAATTATGCAACGCGCCGACGCGCAACGCAGGGGGTCCTTTCTAGGAAAAACCGGGCCTCAGCCGTTCCGGCGAGCGGATGCTAGCCTGTGCAGGTCCCGATCGACGAGGAGTTTTGATGGTCTCGGAAAACGACGTACTCGCAGCGCTGGCCACCGTCACCGACCCGGAGATCGGGCGACCCATCACCGAACTGGAGATGGTCAAGAACGTCACGGTCGACGGACCCAACGTCGTCGTAGAGGTGTTGCTGACCGTCGCCGGGTGTCCGCTGAAAGATCGCATCACGCGCGACGTTACCGAGGCAGTGAAGAAGGTTGCCGGGGTCGAGCACGTTGAAGTCGTTCTCGGCGTGATGACCGACGATCAACGCCAACAGATGGTGAGCCGCCTTCGCGCCGGCGCGCCGCAGGCCGCGGAGCGGCCGATCTCGTTCTGGCAGGAAGGCTCGCACACGCGCGCAATCCTGGTCGCGTCGGGCAAGGGTGGCGTCGGCAAGTCGAGCGTAACGGCGAACCTCGGCGTGGCGCTCGCACAGCAGGGACACAAGGTTGCGATCGTCGACTGCGACATCTACGGGTTCTCGATCCACCGGGTCCTCGGCGTCACCGGGCGGCCCACCGTGCTAAACAACATGTTCTTGCCGCTGGAGGCACACGGAGTCAAGGTCGTCACCATGGGCTTCTTCGTTCCCGACGATCAGGCGATCATCTTCCGCGGACCCATGCTGCACAAGATCGTTCAGCAGTTCCTGGCCGACGGCTACTGGGACGACCCGGACTTCGTCTTGTTCGACCTGCCGCCGGGAACCGGCGACGTCCCGCTGTCGCTGGCGCAGTTGCTCCCGGGCGCGGACATGCTCGTGGTCACCACGCCGCAAGAAGCCGCGCAGAAGGTCGCCGTGCGCGCCGGCAAGATGACCGAACAGGTGGACCTCAGGCTCGCCGGCGTTATCGAAAACATGAGCTACTACGTGTGTCCGGACTGCGAAACCAAGCACGCGCTGTTCGGCGAGGGCGGCGGCGCCGAGCTGGCCGAAGCGCTCGGCACAAAGTTGCTCGGGCAGATTCCGATGGACCAGCACTTGCGAGAAGGATCCGACGCAGGAGTGCCGATCGTGGTTTCAGACCCCGACTCCCCCGCCTCGCTGGCTATCCACGCGATCGCGCGCGCGATCGCGAAGTCGGCAACTTCGCTCGTGGGCAAGAGCCTGCCGGTAATGAGCTTCGGCGACGGGCGCGCGCCCGCAGGCGAGCACGCCGGGCACACCCACTGATTACAAACTACGGCCGGCGCGCGTAACGCCGGTATAAATCGCCGACCGCGCGCCCAAGCAGCATCCCGCCGACGACGTCGGTTGGATAGTGCACGCCGACGTAGACCCGCGAGAACGCCACGAGGCGCGGCATCTTGGTGAGCAAACCCCGAGCCGGTTCATGCACCGACGGCGCCAGCACACGTGCCACGGCCGCCGCGACCGCCGGATGACCGCTCGGGTAACTCTGACCTGCCGGACGGCGGACGAGGATGTCCACCTGAGACGCTTCGTATGGTCGAGGGCGCCGGTACAGCGCCTTCGCCGCCTGCGACGCAGTCCAGGCCAGTCCCCCGGCGACGAGCACATCGAGCGCGGCGCGCTTTCGCCCGAGCAGTTGCAGCACCCCTGCCGCGGCGACGATCGCGTACGTCGAACCAAGATCGGTCAGCGCCGGCATTGCGGTATCGAATGCGTTGGAGCGCGCCGACGCGACAAGCGCGCGCGCCTTCTCATCGGCTTCGGCAACCCGACGGTCGCGCGCGGCGGAACCCAACGCGGCTGCGGCGGCAATGCTCAGGATCGGACGGATCAGCCCAGGACGGCGGCGCGCCATTCTCAGGTGTCCTCGTGCTCGCGCGCGCCGGGCGCGAGTTCGGCGACGGGAGATTGCGGCGCCGATCCACCGGAGGCGGGGATGTCGATCACACCGGATCCGGAGGCAGGGCCGGGCGGTGAGGCGGCGGCGCGCTGGGAGCGGTCGACCTCGTCGACGGCATCACGAAAGATCGCAGTTGCCTTCTGACTTTCCTGCTGAAACGCGCGCACGGCCTTGCCCAAATTGCGGGCAATCTCGGGCAAGCGCTGCGGTCCGAACACCAGCAAAGCGATGAGCAACACTACGAACATCTCGCCGGTTCCGATGTTGAACATCGCCTAACCCTCGGGGCGAGCCGCGAGTTTCACGCTTACCGTCTGACGCTTTCCGTCGCGCAACAGGCCGACCGCAACGGTGTCACCGACGCTCTTCTGGATGACCTGCGCGATCAGTGCGTCCATCGAATTGACCGGCGTCCCGTCGATCGACACGATGATGTCATTCGCTTGAATCCCAGCCTTGGCCGCGGGGCCGCCGGACTGCACGCCCTGCACGAGCGCACCGTCACCGTCGGGCAGGTTGGTTCCGGTGATGCCCAGGAAGGCCAACTGCGCGTGCCCCGTTTCAATGATCTGATCGGCTACCTTGCGCACGATGTCGATGGGGATGGCAAAGCCCACGCCCACGTTTCCGCCGCCACCATCGCCCGGGACAATCGCAGTGTTGATCCCAATGACAACCCCCGACGCGTCGGCTAGAGCGCCGCCGGAGTTCCCGTGGTTGATCGCAGCGTCGGTTTGAATCGCGTCCGTCAGCCGCACATCACCGCCGAGCAAACCGTCGCGATGAAGCGCACTCACAACTCCCGCGGTAACCGTCCCTTCGAGGCCGAACGGACTACCGACCGCGACGGCGAGGTCGCCGACCTGCACGTCCTTGGTACTACCGAACGTCGCCGCGGGCAGCGCCGCTTTGGCGACCTTCAACACCGCGATATCCACTGCGGGAGCCGCGGTGCCGACAAGTGCGGCCTCCAACTTCTCCCCCGTCGGCAAGCTGACAACGATCGAGTCGGCGCCGTCGATCACGTGGTCGTTGGTAACGATGTAGCCGTCCGCTCGGTAGATGACTCCCGTGCCCAAAGCCTCCGCTCCGTTTACGAGCGTGGACTGGATCTGCACGGTGCTGGGAAGAACCGCAGCCGCAACGCGCGCGGCGGCGTTTGGATCTCCCGAACCGCCCGTTGCATTTACCAGCGGCCCGACGACGCGAACAACCCCGGTGGTTCCCTCGCCTACGCGGTCCTTCAGCACGACGTATGCGCCTCCGGCGCCCGCGCCTGCGCCGAGCAGCGCGGCGAGAAACCATGCGACAACCAAACGCCCCTTCTGCGTTGAAGCCGGGTGCGCCGGGGAAGACTCCCAGAAATGCGGCAACCCGTTGGCGTCAACCGGCGCTGAGAGTTCCGGACCATCGACAACGACGTCCGCGCCTTCCAAATCCTCGACGGAAACCTCGGCATCCGAAGAAACATCTACGCGCTCGTCCGCAACGGCGTCCTCAGGCAACTGTTCGTCGGTCATAGGTCGGATTCTACGCGCGCGGCCCCGACGCCGCCGTCCGTCCCAGCGAAATCGGACCCGGCGGCCAAAGAGCGCGCGCGCCCCGGTTCGACGCAGGCGCGCGCGCCCAGCATCATGTAGCCGGCAGCCAAGGCTCTTCCCTGCGACCATCGAAGGAGACGGCAATGAGCGAACCAGCACCGGGACTTCGCGGGGAATCCCGCCGCGCGGTGACGCAAGAACTCACGGCCGAGCATCTTGGATCCGGCGACGTTCCCGTGTTCGGAACGCCGGCGCTACTCGCACTGTTGGAAGAAGCGGCCGTCACCGCGCTTCGCGGCTCGATCCCCGAGGGCTCGACCAGCGTCGGGACGTGGGTCGAGCTGGAGCACCTCGCGCCTTCACGCGTTGGAGCCGAAGTCCACGCCGTCGCCCAACTCACCTCGGTCGAGGGACGAGCACTCTCTTTCGACTGCGAAGCCTACGAAGGCGAACGACTGATCGGGCGAGCCCGCCACCGGCGCGCGGTCGTCGACCGCGCGCGCTTCCTTGGCTAAGGGTTACAGAGACGTAACGAGTTCGAGCAGCGTCCGAACACCCACGCCGGTCGCCCCCTTGGGGCGCTCAAAGTCGTCCGCATCGGTCTTGGCGGGACCGGCGATGTCCAGGTGGACCCAGGGAGTGTCGTCCGCGAACTCCTTCAAGAACAATCCGGCAGTGATCGCTCCCCCACCGATGTTCTTGTTCGTGATGTTGCGCAGATCGGCGATATCGCTGTCCAACGCCGACCGGTAGCCGGGAAACAACGGCAACTCCCATGCAGGCTCACCGGCGCGCTCGGCCGCGTCGAGCACTCTGCGCACATCGGTCTTGGACGAACCCATAACTCCGAAGATGTGATGGCCGACGGCAATCATGCAGGCGCCGGTCAGCGTCGCGATGTCGACGATCAGATCGGCACCGCGCTCGCGCGCGTAGACGATCGCGTCGGCCAGCACCAGGCGACCTTCCGCGTCGGTGTTGCCGACCTCCACCGTCTTGCCTCCATAGTGACGCACCACGTCGCCGGGACGCGTGGCGTTCCCGTCGGGCATGTTCTCCGCAGAGGCGATGTAGCCGCGCACGGCCACCTTGGGCTTCAGCACCGCCACGGCCTTCATCACGCCGAGCACCGCCGCCGCGCCGCCCATGTCCATCTTCATCCAGTCAAGGCCCTCGGAAGGCTTGAGGTTGATACCACCGGAATCGAAAGTGATGCCCTTGCCCACAATCGCAACCGTCTTCGTCGCGCCCGCAGGATCCCAACGGATCTCGACGAGTCGCGGCGGTTTCGCCGAGCCACGCCCGACGGCAAGAATCCCGCCGAATCCCTTCGCCTCCAACTCAGTTTCGTCGAAGACCTTCACCTTCAGACCCTTGCCTCCGAGCGCGCGCGCCTGCTCGGCTAGGAACGCCGGGCTCTTGTCTCCGGAAGGAGTGTTCACGAGGTCGCGTGCGAGGTTGGTCGCATCGACCACGATCGCCGCGCGCTCAAACGCAGCCTTGGCCTTGCGCGTGTCGAGGGTCTTGCCCCCGATGATCGCCAGCGACTCGACGCGGTTCGGCTTGCCTTCCTGCTTGGCCTTGTATCGCTCGAACCGGTAGGAGGCCAGAAGGAATCCTTCGACGAACGCACCGGCAATCGCCTCGGCAGGCCCCTTGAAGGCCTGAGGAACCGTCGTGGCGATCGTCTTGGCCCCGCCACACTTGCGAGCGACGACCGCGCCGGCCTTGCGCGCGACCGCGAGCTTGGCCTCGGACTTCTCGCCGACACCGACAAAGAGAACTTGCTTTGCCGGCAACTTCCCGAGAGTCGTGATGGCGACGACCTCTCCGAGGGCGCCGGTGAAACGCTTGCCGAGCAGCGGACCGTCCTCAACCAGCGTCTCAAGCTCGGCGCCCAAGGCCGCGGCGACTTCTTTGGCGCCCGACCCGAACACAGGACCGGCGAATACGGGCAAGGCGAGCACGTCGCACGCTGCGTCCTGGGGGCGCTCTCGGGAGACGGTAACCGTCGGCATCTTCTTCTCCTTCGGACCTTGAGTGGCAAGCAGAGGATCGTCGGCCAGAGTATAAACCGCTCGGGACCGGGGTCCGGGGCCACGCGAGGAGGACGAGGATGAGCGAAACGTTGCGCTACGAGACGTCGGAGGGCGTCGCGACGATCACGATGAATCGTCCGGACAAGCTCAACGCAGTCAATGCCGAACTGGCTTCGGCACTCCGCGACCGGCTCGCCGAAGCCGCAACCAGTCCCTTCGTACGCTGCGTCCTTCTCACCGGCACCGGACGAGCATTCTGCTCGGGGGCGGACTTGTCGGAAATCCCACTGAACCCGGACGGCTTCCCGATGGACCTAGGCACCGTGCTTCGAACGCGCTACAACCCGATCATTCGGTCGATCGCCGGCATGGAGAAACCGGTCGTTGCGGCGGTGAACGGCGTCGCCGCCGGCGCCGGATGCTCGCTGGCGCTGGCGTGCGATTTCCGCATCGCCGGCGACTCCGCGGAGTTCCTCCAGGCCTTTGTTCGGATCGGCCTGATCGCCGACGCCGGCGCACACTACTTCCTCACGCGATTGGTCGGAGCCGGAAAGGCCGCAGAGTTGCTGATGCTCGGGGAAACAGTAGGAGCGACCGAAGCCGAGCGACTCGGACTCGTCACCAAAGTCGTCCCCTCGGCGCGCCTGGCCGAGGAGGCGCGCGCCTTCGCGGAACGGCTGGCGCGCGGCCCGACGCGCGCGCACGGACTCACGAAGAAGGCACTCCACTTCGGGTCTCGCCACGGACTGGACGCCACGCTGGACTTCGAAGCGGACCTGCAGCGCGCGGTTGCCCACACAGCCGACAGCACCGAAGGCGTCATGGCATTCCTTCAGAAGCGCGCGGCCAATTTCGAGGGCCGCTGAGACCGCGACCCGACTACATCACTGCGGTGGTCGTGTATTCCACCGAGTAGGACCTCTTGGGCTCGAGCAAGTCGTCCGGCTGCAGGAGCGCGCGCACGGTGATCGTCGCCGTACCCGGCGGGACGTCAATGTCCTGGCTCTCATACCATTTGGACGAGGCATCGCAACTCCAAAACAACGTCCTGGCCGGCGCGGAGTCAAAGCGGATCGTCCCAGACGTCGGCTTGTAGTCCGGATAGCAGGCCGGACCACCCACCTCAGCAACGACCATGATCTTGTCGGTCAGCGGAGCGATGTAGTTGGTGTTCGTATCGACGGTCCTCTGACGGCAACCCTCGGCCCCCAGATCCTCCCGGAGGTTGGCGCCCGCCGGCTCCGACACGGCGGTCGGGACCAGCCACGAGTAGACATGCAGGAGTTCGCCGTCCTCGCAGCGGTCGGCATGAGACGCTACGGGCGCAAGACCCACAGCCAGAACGGCCGCCAGCACCACGACGATTCGGTTTCTCATCGGTATCACCTTTCAAGCTCCATATGGTTCTCGGGCACGACGGCTCGCGAAGGCCGCCTCAGTTAAGGACGTGGTAAACGATCGTCTGTGTCTGGGGAGCTACGTAGAGGTCCTGCGGCTGCAGTTTGGCCGAAGCCGTGATCGTTGTCGTTCCTGCGGGGATGGTGAATACCTGGCTGTTCCAACGGAATTCCGGCTTCAGGCCATCGGCGTCCCACTTCCACGTGATGTTTCTCGTCGTAATGGGGGTCGTGTTGAACTTGATCGTCGCGGTGCCGAAGGGCCGGTGGTCGAAGTCCTGCGGATAGTTGAGCGCGACAACCTGAAGAACCGTGGCGCCGGGAACCAAGTATGCGGTATCTACGGTGCCTTCGACGTCCGCATTCGCACACCCGACCGAGCCCGGGTTGACCATACCCGTTTGCCCTGCCTGGTTCGGCGGAAGTTGCTGCGCTGCTGAACGAATAAACAACTGGTGGCCACCGCAGTTGCTCGCCGATGAAGTCGCCGGAACCAGGACGAGAACCAACCCCAAAGCGGCGGCGGTTGCGATTATCCGTTTATGCAAGGAAGTTCCCCTTTGTGACGTTTCAAACTCGTGGTCTTGCCCATTTGTTCGAGATCCAAGGGGCGAACTCCTGCCGATTACGGAAGCGTCTCCTCGGCGAGCACGACAATAACGAACACGACGACCCCAAAGGCACCGACGGCAAGGAACGCCGCCTGGAACGAAACGTACTGAGCCATGACTCCGGCCAGGATCGGGCCGACCAGTGCCCCGACGTCCCCGGCGATCCGATAGCCGCTGACTGCCGCACCTCGCGTTTCGGGCGTGGCGAGATCCGCAACCATCGCGCTCGGGCCGGGGCGCATGTATCCGGTCGCGGCTCCAACTACCGCCATGAGCGCGACCACGACGATCGCATTGTGGGACAAGCCTGCGGCGCCGATGGCGACCGCACACACCGCAACCGCCGGCACCAGCGTGAACTTCCGGCCACGCCGGTCGGAGAGTGACCCGGCATGCCAGATGACGGCCAGGCCAAACAGCGCCGTGATGGCGAAAGGAATGCCGGAGGATCCCTTGCTCTGGTGCAAGACATCACGCCAGAAGTTGGGAAGCAGCGTCTGCTGCGCCGCGCTGACGATGAACAACAGCGCGCTCGCCGCCAATGCGGCGCGATAGGCGGACAGGGCAAGCAGCGGTCGCACGCGGCTCCACGAGGGGATCCGCGACGCCGGGACGGTCTCCTCGCCCACGTCGGGCGCCTCAGTCAACGCCTCTGCCGGGATGTGCTCGCCCCCGAGCGCGCGCAACACCAGCGGCACGCACAACAAGCAGATGACCCCGTACACGTAGAGCGGAACGTTCACCGGGGTGAACGCGATCATGACGCCGCCGACGGCCGGTCCGATCAAGAACCCCATCCCGAAGGATGCCTGGAACATGCCCATCGCGCGCCCGCGCTCGGCGGGCAACGTCGTCCCGACCAGGTACGCCATCAAGCCCCCCAGGAAGAACGCCGATCCGAACCCACCGAGCCCACGCAAGACGACGAGCTGCGGGAAGGTGCGAGCAGCCCCGGCAGCGATCGACGACAAACCGACGATCGCCGCGCCCGCGGCGGTAACGAGGCGCTCACCGAGCTGATCGATCAGTAGTCCGGCAACGAAGTCCCCCAGCAGCCGCGTCAGACTGAAGGCGAACAGGACGACTCCGACACCCGCCTCTCCGGCTCCGAGGCTGCGCACGAACTGGGGGAGCGACGGAACGATAAGCCCGAAGCCAATCATGATCAGCAGGGACATCCCAATCACGGCGCGAAATCGAGCGGAACCAAGTTCCATCGGCGCGGGGCGTCCACGATCGTGCGCAACCATGGAGGGCATGATACCGGCGCACGGGAACCCGAGCGGCCGGCCGATTCAGCCCCAGAACGCGACTCCGAGAACCCCGGGCCCGGTGTGCGCACCCATGAGCGGCGTGAACTCGCTGACCAGAATCTCGGCGGTGGAAACCTCGTCCTCGATCTGCGCGCGCAACACATCGGCCTCCTCGGAGCAGTCGGCGTGGACCACTCCCACGTGAAGCAGACCGTCGGGCGCGCGCACCTCGACCATCATGCGCTCGACCGCGCGCGCCCGCGTGCGCGGCCTCCCCAGTTGTTCGAGCTTCCCACCGCGAAACGCGAACACCGGCTTGATGTTGAGCGCGGTACCGGCGTACGCGAACAAAGCGTTCACTCGGCCGGTCTTGCGCAGGAACTCGAACGTGTTGATCGTCGCGACGAGCGTGGCGCGCGTGGCGACGTCCTGGGCCCGGGCTGTCACCGCGTCCAAGTCGGCACCCCCAGCAGCCAAACGCGCGCCCTCCAGCGCCGCAAACCCCTCACCCAAAGACGCGCTCTTCGAGTCCACGACGCGGACCCGCCCGCCGAACTCGCGCGCCGCTCCAGCCGCCGCTTCAAACGAAGCGCTGACGAAGCTAGCCACCGTCACGCACACGGCTCCGTCTGCCGAGCCGAGCGCGCGCTCGAACGCTTCGCCGAAATCGCCCGCCGACGGCGCGGATGTGGACACCGGGACCTGCTCTTCAACGAGCGCCGCATAGAAGCTCCCCTGCGGGATATCCACACCGTCGCGCAACAGTCGGTCGCCGAACTTCAGCACCATCGGAACAACGCGGATCCTGTGCTGCTCAACCAGATCGAGCGGCAGATTCGCCGCGGAGTCCGTGATCACGACGACCGGCATGATCTCCCCTCTCGTCCCGACGGGCCAAGCGGCTGCTCCCAGGCCATATACGATAGCGGTCAGGATCATCCCTATGACGGAAGATGTCCGGCGCTATCGCCTGCGTCATCGCACTCGGCCCGTCGATGTGTGGGTCGCCGGTGACGGACCCCCGCTGTTGCTGTTGCATGGCTGGGGGCTTTCCGGGCGCGCCTACCGCTCGACGCTAACCGCGCTCGCCGCTCTGGGTTGGCGGGTGTGCGCTCCGACCCTCACCGTCGCGTACCATTGGTCGATCGAACAGGCTGCCGACATGGCCGCCGAGGCCATGGCCGGCGTCGATGCCGAGCCCGCTCCGGTCGTCGGACACTCCTTCGGGGGCGCCATAGGAGCCGAGTTGGCCGTCGATCACTCCGAGTTCGTCACAGCTCTCGTCGCGGCGGACTCCCCCCTGGTCTCACTGGGAGGCCTGCGCATCGGCAAGATCGTGATGCCCGGCGGGCACTACCGGCTCGCGAACTTGCCCGCCGCGGGCGCCTTGCTGCGAGCCGCAACAACTCCTGGAGGCCTGCCGAGTTTGCTGCGTTCGGCTCGGTGGTTCGTCGGCGTGGGTCAGGAACGCACGTTGCGCCGGCTGGCCGAAATGGGTCTGCCGCGCGCAGTGGTCTGGGCCGCGGACGACTCGCTGCTTCCGCTTGCCGTCGGCACCCGTTCCGCGGAACTGCTCGAGTGCAAGCTCATCGTCATCCGTGAGGGCAACGGGTGGCCGGGCGCGCACCCGCCCAACCATGACTGGCCCTTCAGCGAGCCTGCGCACTTTGCCCAAACGGTCAGCGACACCTTGCGCGGACTGCTGGGGAAAGCAGGAGTCCCGAAGAAGCAGCCCCGCATCAAAGAGCGCGACAGCTGATGGGCCACGACAAGACGCCCGCCTGTCGAGCCGTGAAAGCGGGCGCTACCCCAACAAGGGCCTGCACGCGACGCGCGGCTCACGGGTCGCCATACTGCCGCGCGCACACGATCACGCCCGGATCCGGCGCCGGTACCGACTTCGAAGAATGGCGCGCGGCGGCACTGCGCACGATCGCCAAGCACACTCCGGGAGGAAAGCACACTCCGGGAGGACGCAAGGAATCGCCGAACGGCCCGGGTAACGCGTTCGACGAAGACCTCGTTCGCATGCTCCTTCCGGGGGCGCTCCCGCTCTACACGCTGTGGTGGCGCGTAGAGGTCCGCGGCATCGAAAACGTCCCGACTGCGGGCCCTGCGCTGATCGCCGCCAACCACTCGGGAATGCTTCCCGCGGACGGCGCAATGCTAAAGGTCGCGATGCTCAAGGAGCACGGTCGCAACCTATGGATGCTCGCTGCCGACCTGGCGTTCCGCATCCCGGCATTCGGCGAATTCGTGCGGGCGGCCGGGAACGCTCGCGCCGACCACGCCGAAGCCGTCGGGTTGCTGCGCGCGAACGAATTGGTCGGCGTCTTCCCCGAGGGGTACAAGGGAATCGGGAAGGGATGGTCGGAGCGATACCGCCTGCAGCGATTCGGCCGCGGCGGTTTCGTGCGCGTAGGCCTGGAGACCGGCGCGCCGATCATCCCAACCGCGATCGTCGGCGCCGAAGAGGCCTACCCGATGATCGGGAATCTGGGGTCCCTTGCCAAACGGCTCCGACTTCCCTACTTCCCCATCACCCCTACCTGGCCGCTGCTCGGACCGCTTGGAGCGATTCCATTGCCGAGCAAATGGGTCATCGCCTTCGGCGAGCCCGTGCCGACCGTCGACTACGGACCCGAGGCGGCGGCGGACGCGCGCTTAGTCGACGAGATCACCCGCGACGTGCGCGCGCGCGTCCAGTCACTCGTGTACGAGACCCTGGCCCGGCGCGGCGGGGCGTTTTCCTGACTCTCGGTCTTGCCGACGTCTAGACGGTGCGCTTGTAAGCGAACACTTGCGCGAACAGGTCCTTAGAGGACTGCGGAAGCTCGACCGGACCCCCGAGCATCTTCGCGTAAACGTAGATGAGCGCCGTGCGCTCGACCTGCTGGCAAACGTGGAACGCCGACGCGAGGTCCTTGCCGACGCACACCATGCCGTGCGAAGCGATGAGGGCTGCGTGCGAAGTCTCGCCCATCGCCCGAGCGACGTTGTCGGCGATCTCGTCGGTCCCGGAGATCGCGTACTCCGCGACGCGAACCGCGTCGCCGACGTACACGCCGAACTCGTCGAGGAACCCGGGAATCTCGATGCGCGCGGCCGCGAACGCGGTCGCAACCGTCGGGTGCGCGTGGATCACTGCCTTGACGTCCGAACGAGCCTTGTACATCGCCAAGTGGACCTTGTGCTCGACCGACGGCATGCGCTCGCCCTCGAGCACGTTGCCCGCCAGGTCCATCAGGATCGTGTCCTCGGGACGGGTCTCCCGATAGGCCATCGACGACGGCGAGATGATGATGCCGTCTTCGACGAGAACACTGACGTTGCCGGCGGTGCCGACCGTCAGGCCGGTCGATTCCATCTCGATGCCGTAGCGGACGACCTGCTCGCGCTGCTCGGGATACCTCATCACGCACACCTCGTTCAAAGTAGTTGTCCAATACGCGTGGCGGAGGCTTCCATCACGGCGGCACGTTCCCGCCACGCGGCGTACAAGGAAGGGTAGCCGTCGTCGTCGCGAGGCGCGACTCGGCGCCCGCGATCGCACATGGCATCCGCTGCCTCTTTCACACCCCCAAAATGGTCCGCCGCTGCCGCGATCGCGGCTCCCAATCCTGAGGAGTGCTCTTCGTTGGCGACGCGCACCTCCCGCCCGGCGACTCCGGCGAGCGTGGCGACGAAGGTCTCGGCCCGGGATACGCCGCCGCACACCGACAGGGACGCAGGCTCGCCGCCGGCCTCGGACAGCCAATCGAGGCCGGCGCACGCGCCGAAGGCAATCCCCTCGAACACCGCGCGCGCCACGTCCGGACGCCCCCTGCCGAGCGCGAGCAGCGGGACCGGGAACTGCCAGCCGCCCATTCGCACCAGCCCGAAATCGGACGCGTTGCTCGGGAAGGAGTCGAAGAAACCGACGCCTCCCGCCCCTGGGACGCCGTCGGCGGACTCCCGCCCCATCTGATCGGCCGAGATGCCGAGCAACCCTGCCGTCCAATCAACCGCTGCGCCGGACTCTCCGCAGTGGGCCTCCTGAACGAAGCGACCCGGCGTCGCGTGCGGCGAAGTCCAAAGTCTGCCGGCCGGATCCAAGACCGGCGCATCGACGATCTTCTCGCACAACATGGTCGTACCAGCCACGACGATGGCATCACCAGGTTCCACTACGCCCATTCCGAGCGCCGCGCACTGCGTGTCCGCCCCCGCCGGAACAACCGGAGTGCCGGGCAAGAACCCAAAAGCATCGCCTCTCACCGAACCCGCTGCAGTTCCCGGCACCACGATCCGCGGCAACAGGGCAGCCGGTACTTCCAGCGCCGAAATCAGCTCCGGACTCCAAGCGCCGGCCGACACGTCGTAGACGAGCATCTCGGCAGCCTGCGTCGGGTCGGTGGACACCTCCCCGGTGAGCCGCCACACTACCCAGTCGCTGAACGAAAGCGCGGCGTGTGCGCGCTCGAAGACCTCCGGTCGGTTGGCGCGGATCCACGCCAGACGTGCCGGGAAATACAGCATCGCGGGCAGACGGCCGGCCGTGCGGTAGATCAGCGGCCCATGTTCACGTTCTTGCGCGAGCCCTTCCATAATCGCGCGCCCGTCGGCGTTGGGTCCGCTGAAGATCTCGCGTCCGTCGGCGTCCAGCAGTACGACTCCGGAACGCTGAGCAGTCACACCTACCGCCGCGATCTCCGTTCGATCGCACGACGACAAGGCCTCGGCGGTTGCCTCGGCGAGCGCCGCCGAAGCCCGCTCGGGATCGAGCATCGGAAACCCCGACTCGTCGGCTGCGTACGTCCACCGACGAGATCCCAGCGCAACACGGCGTCCGCCTTGATCCACGACGAGACAACGACACCCGCTGGTAGCGATGTCGATCCCTGCGAACAGGGTCACGCCTGCTGCGCTGCCTCAGGATTGACGACCGAGTCCGGCATCCCGCCGGCAAGGACGTCACGGATCCCTTCAGCGATCTGCGAAGTGTGGTTCTGGATCGTCTCGATGGTCGCACCGCCGATGTGCGGCGTCAGCACGACGTTCGGCATCGACACCAGCGGATGATCCGGTGCCAGGTACTCGTGCTCGAAGTGGTCCAAGGCGGCTCCGGCAAAGCGGCCGTCGCGAAGCGCCGCCAAGAGCGGCTCCTCCTGGGCGATGCCGTAGCGCGCTGTGTTGACGTAGTAGGAACCGGGGCGCACGCGCGCAAACTCCGCCTCCCCGATCATCCCGCGCGTTGCCGCGTTCAACGGAGCGTGCACGCTGATGATGTCGGAGGCCTCCATCAGGTCACCGAGGTCGGCAATGGGCTCGATTCCGAGGGCACGGACGTCCTCGGCGGGAACGAAGGGATCGTAGGCAAGAACGCGCGAACCGGTGGCCTGCAGGATCTTGGCGACCACGCGAGCGACCGCACCGAGGCCGACTAGACCGACGGTTGAACCGGCGAGTTCGTGGCCCTTGTAGCGCTGCTGCGGAATGCGACCGTCGACGACCCAACGCCCGGCACGAATGTCGTCGTCGGCGGCGACGATCGAGCGGAGCAGGGAGTACATGAATCCGATGGTCAGTTCCGCCACCGCGACCGCATTGCGGCCGGGAGTGCGAATGACGACGATGCCGTTGCGCGTCGCGGCGGCGACGTCAACGTTGTTGGGGTCGCCTCGGCAGACACCGAGGAACCGAAGACTCGACCCGTCGAGCACTTCGGCCGACAGGAAATCGGCCTCGACTATCAGGATCTCTACGCCCTCGAGCCTGGGAATGAGTTCATGGGCGGCGTGCAGCTTGATGGGAACCTGGTCGATCCAGGGATCTACGGTGACCTCGCCAAGCGACTCGAGAATCTTGAGTCCGGGGCCGGCGAGCGGGGCTAGCGACAGGATCTTCATAGCGCGGCAGTTTACCGGGTCGGCGAATCGGTCGTGTCGGCAGGCCGATGTGCCGCCTGCCGGTCGACGGCAAAGGCGATACACGAATCCCGCATAAGCGGCAGGGTCTTGAGCAACGCGCGCCGCATCCGATCGTCGATGTCGCGGGGCATGTCGTGGCCTATCGAAATGCGGTACACGTGAAACGCCGCCGCCAGCATGTCCGAAAGGTGAATGCAGCCGTCCGCGCGGGGAATGCGATCGCGAAGCAGACTCCGAATCCCGGGCGCCAAGATGTTGGCTCCGACCAGGGAATCCAGGGAGTCCAGCGCGCGCGGGCACACGGCGTAGGGCGCGCGCGCGATCTGCCCCGCCGAGGCGAGAATCGTGCCGCTCGGGTCCAGCCGCACCGCGACGCGGATTGAGTGGAAGTCGTCGTCCAGTTCGCAGATCAGGGTCGACCCGCCGTCATGCCGGTGCACCCGAGTTCGCACGTCACGGGCAAAGCGCGCCGGTTCCCGACCGACCCCCGCCGCAAGCCGCTCGTACTCCGCCGAAACTCCGGCGGAGCTTTCCGACGCGTCCGTCCATCGCGGTTCGAATTGTCCGTCCATTCCCACCCGTCCTTCTGTATTCAGGCCGGCCGATGGTAGCGTGCCGGGCCGTGCGCGCGGCAGGCAGGACCCGACGCGCGCACGTCGAAGTGAATGCCCGAGAGCCGACGCACGGGAGGACGTAATGCGAAACCGAATGCTCGCGCTGGTCGCGCTGGTCGCCGTGATCGCCACAACCGCGATCGCTCCGGCACAAGGCAACGACTACAGCGACCCGGACTACGCCGCCACCGACCTCAAGAACATGCAGCAGTCGATGGGACGCAACGGCGAGCAAGTGAGCGATCCCGAGTTCTTCCTCCGCGTGCAGCAGGAGACGACCCAGCATCACACCGAGGCGCTCCTGGCACAGTTGCTTGACCCGACACACCCGGCGATCACCCCAGGAACCTTGGCCCCGGGGTGGGACACTGCGAACCCCGACTACTGGACGAAGTACCGCGAGATGAAGGCCGCGAACTTGGTTCGCGACGTCAAGTTCCGCGCGCGCACCGGCGCCGTGCTCAAGGGTCAGGTATGGCGTCCCGAGGGAACCGGACCGTTCCCGGTGATTTCGATCACGCCGGGAAGCGTTCAGGCGACGGCAACGATGTACTGGTGGGCGGCCGAGAACTTCGCCGAGCGCGGATACATGGTGTTCACGTTCGATGCCCAGGGTCAGGGCAGTTCCGAGACCTTCGGCCATGAAGACGACGACAGCGAGACGCCCACAGATGAAGGATTCCCCTCGCAGCAGGACATCGGTTTCCTGCACGCGACCGTCGACGCGGTCTCGTTCCTGCTGTCGACCCCGGACCTGCACTACAAGAACGCGTACGAGGAGAAGGACGCAGCCGCCCACAACGACATCTTCAATCCCTTCTGGGACCAGGTGCAGTACCTGCCCGACGACAAAGCGAACATCGGCCTGGCCGGGCATTCCTACGGAGCCCAGGGCGTCAGTTTCGCGCAGGACCCCGCGTACAACACGGAAAACGTCGGCCACATCCGCACCGTCGTGGCGTGGGACAACCTCAATGCCGACTACACGCCGCACGTTCCTGCGATGGGGCAGAACGCCGAGTCCTTCGTGCAGCCCTCCTTCAACCCTCAACGGCCCGATCCTGAATCCAAGAAGACCGCGTTCGAGAAGTGGCGCGCGGCCGGAATCGACACCATGCAAGTCGCGACGCGCGCGGCGACGCACATGGAGTGGGCCTACGTCCCTTACGCGGTCGCGGCATCGAGTTGGGGCAACGCCATAGTCGATCACTACACGTGGGCGTGGTTCGATAAGTACCTGAAGAACGACCCCGACGCCGACGCGCGCCTTCTGACCAAGGCATACACGGCGCCCAGCAACGCGAGCTGCGGCGGCGAGGCGAACTGCTACTCGATCTACTACAAGAACGCGTACGCGTTCAAGAACTTGGATCGCACAGCGGACTACTACTGCGACGACGTCGCACACATCGTGAACTCGGACCCCTGCGCAGACACAGACTCCTGATACAGGGCTCTTCCGGCTGGTATACAAGCGGCGTGAGAACGCCGCGCCCGACCATCGTCGCCGTCGGTGGACTGCGACCGCACGCCGCAGCGGTTCACCCGATCCTGGATTACGTGCTGAACCTGTGCGGAGTGGCCCGCCCCAGGGTGTGTTTCCTGCCGACCGCGAGCGGCGACGCGCTGGAAGCGATCGTGACGTTCCATGATCGTTTTCCGGCCGTACGTTGCGAACCAACGTACGTGTCGTTGTTTCGGCGCACGATCGATGACCTACGCGCGCACCTGCTCGCGCAAGACGTGATCTTCGTCGGCGGGGGGAATACGGCCAACCTTTTGGCCGTCTGGCGCGCGCACGGCCTCGACGCGATCCTGCGTGAAGCATGGGAAACCGGCATCGTGCTTGCCGGCGGCAGCGCCGGCTCGCTGTGTTGGTTCGAGTGCGGCACGACGGACTCGTTCAACCTCGACCGGCTCGCGCCGCTCCACGACGGGCTGGGGTTCCTGCCCGGCAGTCACTGCCCGCACTACGACGGCGAGGTGCAGCGTCGGCCCCTGTACCACGCCCTGATCGCGGATGGATTCCCCGAAGGCTACGCCGTCGACGACGACGCCGCGATCCGCTTCGACGGAACTTCGCCGGCCGAGGTCGTCAGCGCGCGCGGCGGAGCGACCGCATACCACGTTGCGCGCGCCGAGGATGAGGTCGTCGAGACCCCGCTGCGCGCGCGCCTCCTCGGCTGAGGCGCGCGCCGGACCCACCCGGAACCGCTAAGACCTCGCGATGATCATGCGCTGGATTTCGCTCGATCCACCGGCAATGCGCATCACGCGCACCAGGCGATACAGCCGCTCGACGACGTTGCCCTTCATGTAGCCGGCACCACCGAAGATCTGAACCGCGCGGTCCGCGACGCGCCCGACCATCTCGGTGGCAAACAGCTTCACCATCGAGATCTCCTTGAAGACATCCTCTCCTGCATCGGCCCGCTGAGCGGCGTCGTAACACATTGCCCTCGCGGCATAGATCTCCGTCTCGGAGTCGGCGATCATCCACTGGATGGCCTGGTTGTTGTAGATCGGCTTTCCGAAGGCGATCCGATCCTTGGCGTATTCCTTGGCGTGCTTGAGTGCCAGTTCCGCCATCCCGATCGACAGGGACGCCATCGTCAAGCGTTCGTTCCCGAGGAACTGCATCGCGTAGTAGAAGGCCTTGCCGGCTTCACCGAGCAAACTCGACTCGGGCACGAACGCGTCGTCGAAGAAGACCTCGGACTGGATGTCGTCCCCACCCATCGAGTGCTGGATCTGGCCGATGCGATACGCATCCTTGTCCACCAGGAACATCGAGTAGCCGCCGCCCTCTTCACCTTCGACGCGCGCCATCACCTGCAGGAAGTCGGCGAAGGGAGCGTTGGAAATGAAGTGCTTGGACCCGTTGAGGATGAACCCGCCTTCGACCCTGCGAGCCATCGTGCGAATCGCCGCCAGGTCGCTGCCCGCATCGGGTTCGGTAAGCGCGATGCCGGTCGTCTTCTCACCGCGCATGAGCGGCAGGAGGTACTTCTCACGCTGCTCGGGGGTGGAGAGCGTCCCGATCATCTTGTTGGGACCGAAGGGCAACTCCCCCAACATCATCATGCACAGGTGGCTGTTGCCGCGCGCCACCTCCTCGCGGACCAGGCACATCTCGTACTCGCCGATGCCTTGGCCGCCGACCTCTTCGGGCATGAACATCGCGAAGAACCCGGCCTCAATCGACTTGAACATGACATCTTTGCAGATGTCGAACACCTCTTGGTCGACCTCGCCGCGCGCGAGAAGGTCGCGGTGCTTTTCTTCGAGCGGATGCACTTCGCGCTCAATGAACATCTTGATGGCCGCGACGAGTTCGCGGATTTCCGGCTGAATGTTGTGGTGCATCTAGATCAACCCCAGTTCTCTTCCGATGATCAGCCGCTGGATCTGGTTCGTCCCGCCGCCGATCGGACCGAGCAGCGAGTCCCGAACGAATCGCTGCATATCGAACTCACGCAAGTAGCCGTAGCCGCCCATGACCTGCATCCCGTCGATGCAGACCTTTCGCGCGGTTTCAGTCGTGTAGACCTTTGCTTGCGACGCCGCGAGGTTCACGCCGGGCATGTCGTTGGACTTCAGCCACGCGGCGTAGTACGTGATGAACCTCGAGGTCTGCACGCCGATCGTCATGTCGGCCAGGATCTGCATGATCATCTGGTACGAGCCGATCTTCTTGCCGAACTGCTTGCGCTCCTTGGCGTAGCGGAGCGCGTCGTCGGTGGCGCGCGCCGCAATCCCGAGGAACTGCGCCGAGATCATGATGCGCTCGAGGTCGAGCTGCCTCATCAGTTGAATCCAACCCTGATTGAACATCTCGGGTCCGCCCATGATGTTTTCCCTGGGCACGCGCACATCGTCGAGGAAGACCTCGAAGGCGCCGATGAGTTCGGATCCGATCTTTCCGAGCCGGCGGTAGCGAATACCCGGCGTGTCCATCGGGACCATGAAGATGGTCATCCCGCCGTACTCGCCACCGGGAGCGGTGTTGGTCGCAATCATCATGTGTGTCGCGACGTCTACACCCGAGATCATGGTCTTCTGGCCGTTGATCACGAAGTCGTCGCCGTCGGCCACCGCGCGCGCCTCGATATGTACGGCGTCGGATCCGGCGTTGGGCTCGGTCAGAGCAAAACAACCACGAACCTCGCCGCGCGCGATGCGCGGCAGCCATTCGACCTTCTGCTCTTCAGAACCGTTCAAGTTGATCATCTCGCCGGCGAAGAATGCCGGCAGGATGAACACCGACGCGACAGCGGCGCTGCCGTACGCAAGTTCCTCCGCAGCGATGACGAACTCCATCACTCCGCCGCCGGAGCCCCCGTACTTCTCAGCGAACGGCAGACCGAGCAGACCGGTCTCGACAACCTTCGGCGTTAGTTCAATCGGGTAGCGCTGCTCGTCGTCCAGACGGCGATCCAGATCCGGCGGGCACTCACGCTTGATGAAGTCGCGAATCATCTCGCGAAAGGCTTCCTGTTCCTTCGTAAAGCTGAAATCCATTGGCTCTCCTATTCAGGACGGAACTTCGGGAGTGCGAGCGGGGTGTGGAACGCGTCTTCGATGGGCTCGTCGAACCACACGCGAACCGGCATTCCGATTCGAACTTCTTCCACTGCGACGTCGGTGACGTTGCTGGTCAAGATGGGACCTTCGTCCAAGCGGATGTCGGCAAGGACGTACGGAACCCGGTCTGCGAAGGACGGATGAAACGCGTGACGCACGACCGTAAAACTGAACACGGTCCCACAACCGGAGACGGCTTCCCAGACGAGATCCCGCGACCAGCATGACGAACAGCAAGGTCCGCCCGGGAGTTGGCGCGCGCCACAGGCCGTGCATCTCTGCACGCGAAGTTCGCCGACCAGCGTGCCCTCCCAGAACCCACGCGTCTCTTCGATCACCACGGGCGTCGTTCCCACGACGAGTTCGGTCATGGTGTGGGACATCTCAGCGCCCCCCCTTGGTCAGAACCAAAGTGGCGTGCGCCGCCTGGAACCCACCGTGGCCCGACACCACGCACACCTCGGCGCCGGGCACTTGGCGCGCGCCGCATTCCCCGCGGATCTGGCGCACCCCTTCCGCCAAGTGGTTCCATCCCGTCATGTTCGCCTCCGAAAGCATCCCGCCCGAGGTGTTGGTCGGCAACCTCCCGCCGACCTTCAGGTTCCCGTCGAGTGCGAACGGCCCCGCCTCGCCCTTCTTGCAGAAGCCGTAATCCTCTACGGTGATCAGCACCGTGGACGTGAAGCAGTCATAAAACTGCGCTACGTCCACATCTTGCGGGCCGATGCCGGCCATGGCGTACGCGCGCTGCGAGGAGCGCGCGCCTGCGAAGTGCGTGTAATGCGCGGGATCCTTCAAGCCGTCAAGGTTGTGCCCCGCACCCATGCCGGCGACAAGCACCGGCGGCTTCGCCAGATCGCGCGCGCGCTCGGCGCTCGTGACGACGATGGCGACGCCGCCGTCGGAGGCCCCGATCGTGCAGTCCAGCACCCGCAAAGGCTCGGCCACCATGCGCGAGGCGAGGTACTGCTCCATCGTGAGCGGGTCGCGGTACATCGCCGCCGGGTTCATCGTGGCGTGATGACGGAACGAAACCGCCACCGCCCCGAACATCTCGTCGGTCACCGCGTACTCGTGCTTGTACCGCATGGCGCTGCGCGCTTCCATCACCGGACCACCGGCCATGCCGTAGGCGATGTCGTCCGCCTGGCCCCGGCCCATCTGCGCAAGCCCGAACAGCATCGGCAAGCCGGTCTTGGCGTTCTCGCCGTAGACGCAGACGGCGACCTCGCACAGTCCGGCCGAGATGGCCATCGCCGCTTGTTGCACGAGCGTGATGGCGGTCGCCCCGCCGATGGAGATTGTTGAGAGGTAGTCGGTCTTCAGGCCGAGCATTCTCCCGAGCACGTGCCCGTGCAGAAGAAGTGGCTCAGAGAACTGCGGCTCGGTGAACAGGCCATCGACGTCATCTTTGGTTAGTCCGGCATCGGCCACGGCGTTGCGCACCGCCTCCGCCTGAAGGCTCCATGCGCTCCGCCCGGGGAGTTTCCCGAACGGCGTCGTCCCAACGCCGGCAATCGCAATCATGCCGGAGGTACTCATGGCGGCGAGTGTAAAAGCGGGCGCGCGCCGGTGTCAGTTCTGCCCGCGTGAAGGCCAACAACAAAGCGAGGGCCCGAAGGCCCCCGCCATTGCGCAATCCGCTCTACGGAGCGCAGTTGTCCGCGTTGTGCTGCGCGAACCCCTGAGCGTCGGTCTTGTGCGCGGAGTTGTAACCGCCGCCGGAGTGATCGTAGAAGGCCGGGCCGTCCGAGTTACCGGCCACTCGGTCGTAACCGTCGAGGCAGGAGTCGCCGCCTCCGTCGTTGTCGCTGTCGCCGTCGATCTCGATGTAGCCGTTCTCGCTGCCACTGACAAGGCTAACGCTGACGGTCGCCTTGCCCTTAGCCGGGATCGGAACCGTCTTGCCGACAATGGTGCCGTCGTTGCAAACCTGCAGCGACCCACCGTTGTTGGTGCCGTTGGACTTCGCCGCAACGATCGTGCCGGTCGGGTTCACCGGGGTCACAGCCTCTCCCGCACAGGTCCCGGATGGCTCAGTCGCACCGGCCGAGCCGAACGAAAGCGCGGCGACAATCGCCGCGGTGAGACCAAGCGCCATTCTTGCCTTGCTCATACCTTGCCTCCTTCGGGCGAGAGAGCATCGCCCGTCGCTTCTCGATTGGGGGGGCGCCGGTTGCCGCCACCCGCTGTGCGTACCGCTTCAAATCAGTTCGCTCCTGCCCGCCGTTCTCCTTCTCAACTACGAAGCGCAGTTCGCGGCGATCTCTTGCGCCCAGACATCCGGCTCCTGCTCCTCCGACCGCTGAGCACTCGGCTCGCTGGGGTCGTTGTCGTCGAAGTCGCCGTCGGGGGACTGGGTGAAGTGGTATCCCGCTCCGTCCACCGCTACGCGGACAAACCCGTCCATGCATGCGGGTCCACCGGTGTTGTCGGAGTCACCGTCCACTTCGATGTAGCCGCTTTGGCCTTCGGAGTCGCCGTGGAACGTCACGGCGCCCTTGGCGGGGGCCGGAACGGCCGTACCGTTGTTGCACACAATCAGATCCTCATCGGCCTGTCCCACTCCGACGCCGACGGGCGGGCCGGCAGCGAGAGGTCCTGCGTCACACGAATTGGACGGCTCGGCGTGCCCGGCACCGAAGGACAGCGCGGCGACTGTCGCGGCGATCACAGCGAGCGCTGGTCTCGAAATCTTCACAGCTCTTACCTCCTGCGCGGCGTCGCGTGTTGCGATCGACCGCTCCAGTTCTGCGTTGGGGAATCCGCAGGCGTTTTGCCCACACCTAAGGATTAGGCGTCATTCGCCCAAGTCTTTCCGACCTCGCCCAGAAAAAGCCGGATCAATACGAAGAACTGGACTCCGCGATCAAGCCAGACATTCGATCACGGTGGCGTTGCCCTGACCCCCGCCTTCGCACATCGTCTGGAATCCCCAGCGGCCGCCGGTGCGCTCCAGTTCGTGAAGGAGGGTCACCATGATGCGAGCACCACTGCAGCCGACCGGATGCCCAAGCGAGATCCCGCTGCCGTTGACGTTGACCTTTGCGTGGTCGATACCGAACTCGCGCTCCCACATCGGCACGACTGAACCCATGGCCTCGTTGCACTCCAGCAGGTCGAAGTCGTCGATCTTCATCCCCGAGCGCTCCAGGAGTTTCCGGGTCGCAGGCACCGGTCCTTGAAGCATCACGATGGGCTCACACGCCGCGACCGCGAAGTGCGCGAAACGAGCGCGCGGCCGCAGACCCAGCTCCTCCGCCTTCTCCCGAGACGCGATCAGCAGCGCAGCCGCACCGTCGGAGATCGGCGAGGAGTTCCCCGCGGTGATGTCCGGACAGTCCTCGCGAATCAAGGGCAGCGATGCGAGTTTCTCGATCGTGGTCCCCGGCCGGATGCACTCGTCGACCGTCATCACCTCCGTGGTCCCGTCGGCGAGGGTCACCGAGATCGGCACGATCTCTCTCGCGAAGCGACCTTCTTCGGTCGCCTGCGCCGCGCGCCGATGCGACTCGACGGCAAGAGCATCCATTTCTTCCCTGGTTACGTTCCACCGGCGCGCGATCTCTTGCGCGGCCTGGAACTGCGTGTAGAGGAACTCCCTGCCGCCGACGGCTTCGAGCCAGTTGTCGCTGAAGGCGAAACCAGGCTGCACCGCGTTGCTCCCAAGCCCGACGCGGCTCATCCCTTCCACGCCGCACGCGATAACCAAATCGTACGCGCCGGTCATGACGCCCTGCGCCCCAAAGTGCGCGGCCTGCTGAGCCGACCCGCACTGTCGATCGACCGTCGTTGCCGGAACCTCCCACGGCAACCCGGCGGCGATCCAGGCGTTGCGGGTGACGTTTGCCCCCTGCTCTCCACACTGGGTCACGCAACCGCCGATCACATCGTCGACCTGCACAGGGTCGATACCGGCGCGATCGATCAGCGCGCGAAGCACCGTGCCGAGCAGATCCGTCGGATGCACGCCGGACAACTTTCCGTTCTTCTTCCCGACGGGGCTACGAACCGCCCCAACGATGACCGCATCGCGCATGACCTCACTCACCCTTCCCGCGCGGCACAACCGCGCCCGTCTCCGGCGGCTCGTTTCACCGCCCCACTTCGGCGCAAGAGCGTAGCCAATCGTTGCGCGCAGACCCATGCGGCGCTACCGTCGCGCCGCATGCAAACCGTCACTGAGATCCCCGCAAATGTAGATCTACCCTTTCATCGGGCGCTCGGGATTCGTATCGGAGTGACTCCGCATAACAAGGGTGTCGCATGGGTCGACGTCGATCCCCAAGTCCACTTCGGCACCCGCTGGGCCCACGGCGGGCTCGTCGGCGCGCTGGCCGACATCGCAAGCGGCATCAGCGTCGCCATCGCGCTCGGCGAAGCCGCAGGCAGCATCGACGGCACCCTCGACTTGAAGATCAACTTCCTGCGCAAGGTCGTCGACGGAGATCTCACGGCCACCGCGACCGTCCTTCACCTGGGGACGCGGCTCGCGGTAACCGAAGTCGATGTGACCAACAAGGGAACCCCCTGCGCGAAGGCACTCGCGACGTTCATGCTCAGCAGGGACCGCTAAGACGCTCGAAGACGTATGCCTCGGTCAGGTAGGGGTGCGAGAACTCGCGGCGCCCGCGTAGATCCGGGTGCGTTGCGGCCAATTCACGCACGGAACCCAGGACGCGCGCACGCTCCTCCTCGGACAGCACTGCGACGAAACTCACCGAAGCCACACGCTCGACCAAGGACTCCGGCGTCAGGGTCTGCGCGTGGGCGAACTCGCGCGCGCCGCACAAGGCGAACAAGTCCTCACGCTCCAGTGGCGCGCGCCACGCGCCGTCGCGATACCGCGGGATCCGCACCTCACCTTCGAACGGCTCGATGATCTCCGAGATGCGCCGAACCCAGTCGGTGCGCTCATCACGCACGTTCCATACGACCGCCAGGCGCGCGCCCGGCCGCAGGACTCGGTGAATCTCCGCGGCGGCCCGGGATCCGTCGAACCAGTGGAAAGCCTGCGCGACGGTCACGCCGGCAAGGCTCTCGTCGGCAAGCGGGATGTCTTCGGCCGAACCGTTGAACGCCCACACCTGAGGCACGACGGCAGTGAGCGCGCGCCGCATCGCCGCGACGGGTTCCACCGCTACGCAGCGAACTCCGCGCGCCACCAAACCTGCGGTGAACTTCCCCGTCCCCGCGGCCAGATCGCACACCACCGCGTCCGGATCGCCGCCGACACCCAGCGCCTCGACGACCCAGTCGATCGCCGCGGCCGGATAGTCGGGGCGCGCGCGTGCGTACGCTCCGGCTGCAGCCTCGAAGCCGCGCGCCGCCGTCTGGTGAATGCGACTCTCGCTCATTGAAGGAAGTCGCGCGCGGTCGCGAGCCACAGTTCCGTGGATAGCCGCAGAGACTCCACGTCCACACGCTCGTCGTCGCCGTGGAACATCTGCGCGAAGTCGCTGAACGGGATCCGGTCGCTGAGCAATCCATAGCCGTACGCCTTCACGCCGATCGCCCGGAAATGGCGCGCGTCGGTCGCCCCGACGGTAAGGAAAGGAACCGTGCGGGCGCCGGGAACCAGCGCCGCCGTGGCGCGCGACAGGGTGCCCCACAGCGGTGTCTCCAGCGGCGACGCGCTCGCGTCGCTTGGGCTGTCCTCGACGACATCCACTTCCGCAGCGAGATCCCCCAGGGCTTCGTTCAACATCGCGCGGACCTCCGAGGCGGACTGCCCGGGCAGCGTGCGCACGTCGACCTGGAGATCGACGGAGTCGGGGATAACGTTCGTCTTCACGCCTCCGTGCATCACCGTCGGCGCGAACGTCGTATGCGTACACGCGTGCAGCATCCTTCCTTCACCCAACGGAAGGTTCTCGCACATGACATCGAACGCTTCCGGATCCAGAAGCGTGGCGCGCGCCTCGTCGGGGATCTCCAAGCGTTCGACGAATCCCCGCCAAACGTCGTGCATGACGGCCGGCGACCGAAACGCCCCGAGTCTGCGAACGACCTCTGCCGCCTTGATCAGTGCGTTGTCGGTCTTGAACGGCATCGACGCGTGTCCGGATGTCCCCCGCACGCGCAGCCGGCACCAGTACGTGCCCTTCTCGGCGATCATCACCGGGAGCACCGGCCGCGAGGCATCCCCCACCGGCATCCGCATCCCGCCGAACTCGGTGATCAAGTAGTCCGTCCGGACATCGTCGGCGACGTTTCGGGTCAGCCACTGCGCCCCGTGGGTCCCCAAAGCCTCCTCGTCCGCACATGCCACGAAGACCAGCGTCCCTCGGGGGCGAAACCCGGCGCGCGCAAGCGAACGGAACGCGACGGCCATCGACGACGTGGTGTTCAGCATGTCCACGGCGCCCCGGCCCCACACCTCACCGTCCACGAGTTCCCCGCCGAAGGGGTCTCGTCGCCAGCGTTCGGGACTCACCGGGACGACGTCGAGATGTCCCAGAAGCGCCAGCGACGGGGCATGCGGATCACTCCCTTCGATCCGCGCGACGATGGATCCCCTCCCGGGATGCGGCTCGTAACGCCGCAGGTCGAGTCCGGAACCCTCAAGGTAGGCCGCAAGGATGTCGGCGTTTCTGATCTCCCCGCCCGAATCCGCAGTCCCATCGTTGACGCACGCGTTGCGGATGAGGTGTTGCAGCAAGTCGGTGACTTCTCCAGTGGCGTCGCGCATTTGAGCAGCCTACGCCTCGACAAAACCGCCTCGCGTCGAACACTCGTTCGCCTCGACGGCGCAGTCCATCCCCCCGGCGCGCGCCGCCGATTTGTTCAACGTCGAACACTTCCCGAAACTGTGCTCGTGCCGGAAGAGACGAAGGCCATGCTTCGGATGCGCGATGTGTGTGCGCGCACCGGGCTTACGCGTTCGGCAATCCACCACTACATCCGCGAGGGGCTGCTACCCAAGCCCGAGAAGACCGGACGCAACACCGCCACCTACACGGAGGAATTCGTCCGGCGCGCGCAGCTCGTCAAGGCACTTCAGGAGAACACTCACCTCCCACTGGCCAAGATCCGCGAGACCCTCGACGGCGTTCCTGCCGGAACTGAAACCAACATCGATCCCGAGCGTTTCGCGGGGGTAACCCGAACCATCGCCGACAGCCTGCGCCTTTCCTCCGAAAGCGAGATCGAGCGCGCGGACCTCCTTGCGATGACCGGGCTCAAGCCCTTCGAACTCGACGCGCTGACTGCCGCGCGCCTAGTGGAATCCTCCGCGCACAACGGCACCGTTCGGTATTCGCCGCTGGACGCGCGCATCGTGATGGCCTTCGCGCGGATTCGTGACGCGGGCGCGACGGCCGAACGCGGATTCATCGGGGGACCCGCAATCGTTCGCGCGTATCGACACCACCTCACCGAGATCGCCCGCACGGAGGCCGCCGAAATGGTGCGCATGGCGGAAGCCCTGACCGAGATCGACATGGACGATTTCATGGAGAAGACATCGGAACCGCTCGGAGACCTGGTTGCGGCCCTGCACCGCAAGGCACTGGTTAAAGCGGTAACCGAGTTGCTGGGAAACGGGAGGAGATAGCGAAATGGGAGCACTAGAGGGCAAGGTCGCGATCGTCACGGGGGCGGGACGCGGGATCGGCCGAGGCGAGGCTCTGCTGCTCGCTGCCGAAGGCGCAGCGGTCGTCGTCAACGACCTCGGCGGTGAATGGGACGGCTCCGGAACCGACAAGCGCCTCGCGCAGTTGGTCGTCGACGAGATCAGCGCAGCCGGCGGGAAGGCCTCAGCCAACTACGACAACGTGGCCAATTGGAAGGGCGCGAAGAAACTCCTCGACCAAGCGGTTGAGGAATTCGGCAAGCTCGACATCGTCGTGAACAACGCCGGGATCCTGCGCGACAAGATGATGTTCAACATGTCCGAGGATGACTGGGACGCCGTCGTTCGCGTGCACATGAAGGGCCACGCCGCGACCACGCACCACGCGTGCGTCTACTGGCGCGCGCAATCCAAGGCCGGCGAAACCGTCGCCGGACGCGTCATCAACACCGCCTCGGAGTCCGGGCTGTTCGGGATGAAGGGCCAGGGCAACTACGCCGCGGCTAAGGCCGGGATCGCCTCGCTCACGCAAGTTACCTCGCGAGAGATGAAGCGGTACGGCGTCACGGCCAACGCGATCGCACCCCGGGCCCGTACGCGCATGATCACCAACACCTTCGGAGAGGGAGTCATGGCGCCTCCCGAGGACGACACCGCGTTCGACCAGTTCGCCCCGGAGAACGTCGCTCCGCTCGTCGCCTACCTAGCGAGCGACGCAGCCGCGCACATCAGCGGTCAGTGCTTCGTCGTGGTCGGTGGACTCGTGCAGCACATGCAGCCCTGGACGCCCGGCAAGAACATCGACAAGGGCGGCCGCTGGACGGTCGGCGAACTCGAACACGAGATCGCCAAGCTCTTCAACGGCGGTCCGACGTCTCTGGACTAACGTATCCACGCTTCGACGCCGACGCCCGCGCTTCGCGCGGGCGTCGGCGTTTTCGGTGCACGCGCAGGCCGAAATTGCTGGTCTATGAAGGAAACGGGATAAACATCCCCTAGCGGAAACGTAAGGTCGGATGCTACAAGTTGGGGAGGAGCCTGCTTTGACCCATACCGTCCGGATCACCGCGCTCGTCGCGGTCATGACCGCCGTGCTCACGGCCTGCGGCTCGCGCGTCGTGCCGTTGTCGCAAGGTGGTCTCAACCCGGCCGGCGTTCCCACCGGCGCATCGACACTCCCCGCCGGACTGGATGCCGCAACCGCAGACCCCGGCACGCTCGCCGGTGCTGCCGGAACCGCCACGCGCGCTTCGCGGCCGGGCGCCGGACCGGGATCGGCCGCGGCGCAGTGTCACGGCGGCGCAACCGACACCGGGGTTACCGCAAAGACGGTCAAGATCGGCATGATCGCGTCGCTCACGGGCCCACTGCCCGGCCAGTTCAACAGCGCCGTCGAGGCCGTCGACAGCCATGTGCGGATGATCAACGACGCAGGCGGAATCTGTGGACGCAAATTCGAACTGCTGATCAAGGACGACAACGGAAGCGGCGCCACCAACCAGGCGGTTGCGACCAAGCTTGCGACCGAGGACAAGGTGTTCGCATTCGTAGGCAGCGTCTCGGCACCCGACGACTCCGGCATCGCGCGCATCTCCAAGAAGCACAAGATCCCGGATATCGGCTTCCCGCTCACATGGGAACGGACGGAAAGTCCCTACACCTACGGTGTCCCGGGTCAAGTAATGCGCCGATACATCAGCACCCACACAAGCGGCACCGACTACCTCAACAAGAAGTTCGGCATAAAGCAGGCAGCTTTGTTCTGGCTGAAGGAAAGCCAGATCTCGATCCTTACGGCCTGGGCGTTCGAATCCGCGATCGAGAAATCGACCAACGGCTCGGTCAAGATCTGCCACGAACAGCCCGCCGGTGTTCTCGACAACAACCTCACCAACTACGTCGTCGCTATGCAAGGACACTGCCCCGCGTCGAATGGACCGCTCGCCGTGTACTCCATCATGGAGAACAACGCCAACGTGAAACTCGCGATCGCGATGCAGGAACAAGGGGTAAAGCCCAAGGTATTCGGTCTCACGTTCAGCTCGTACCTTCCCGCGTTCATCGAGCAAGGCGGAAGCGCAGCCGAAGGCACGTACCTCGCAATGCCGCAGCTTCCCTTCGAACGGCTCGAACGCCCCAAGAAGGAGTGGACTCCCGGCTCGTACGAAGTGAAGCGCTACCTCGACACGCTCAAGCGTTACTACCCACGCCCCTCGACGCTGGGCAGCTTCGGCGGACCGGGATGGGGAATGGCCTCGCTGTTCTTCGAAGGAGTGCGCGCCTGCGGCGCCGACCTCACGCGCGCCTGCTTCTTCAAGGCTCTGAACTCGATGGGTCCGTTCTCCGCCAACGGCTTGCTGTCGCCGGTTACGCCGAGAACCCGCAACATCTTCAGCGCCCAGCTTCTGATGCAGGTTCGCAACGGCCGCTTCGTCGAAGTCGAACCGTACGACAAGAGCGGACCGCGAGAAGGTCCCGACTTCTGGGAGTGGTCCCCGCTGTTCAACTGGCAACGCTACTTCTGCGACCACCAAAGTCAGTTCCCGAACGCCGAGGACAAGAAGGCGCTGGTCGACGAGTGCTAGGAACCGGACAAATGCGTCGGCTCGAATGAAAGCAACACCGGCAGAGGATTTCGCCGCACGAACGGGAAACCCAAGGGACCGCTAAGCGGAACAGGAGCCTGATGAGAGCCAAGGCCACCGCAACCGCAACCGCGCTAAGCGCCGCATGCTTCGCGCTGGTCGCACTCGCCCCAGCCGCGCGCGCTTCAGCGGTTCCCCTGGAGATCTATCAAGCCGGAGGAAGCGGTCAAGGCCTCGTCCTCACCGGAGCCGTCCGGCCCAGCGTCCTGGACCCCCTGGTGGAGGGCGGCGCGCTGGTGGCACGCAGCACGCTGAGTTCCCAGGGAGGCGGGTCGGGATACGCGCTCGCATCGCAGGTATTTCCCGGCACTCTGGTCGTTGGATTCGCCGGGTGTCTGGACTACCCGGCGATCCAGTGGGTCCAAGCAACCTACCCGGCTACCGGCGCATGCCCGTCCAGCGCCGAGAACCGCCTTGGTCGCACGTCGCCCTCGACGCAGGGCGCCGCCCAAGGTCACCCGGAATTCGACGCCCTGGCAAACCAACTGTTCGATCGCACGTCGCTCGACGTCGGCCACATCAGCGCCGACACAGGCAACGGCCGCGCGGAGGCGTCGGTCCTCACGAATGAGTTCGCGCTTCGCCAGGAGGCATCGGGAACACCGCTGGTCGAGTTCGCACAGTTGGATGCCCACAGCGGCGGGGCGCGCGCCGGCGCGCGCGTCGGCCACCGCGTGCGCGTCGCCCTTCAGGGAATCAAACTGCTCGGCGGCCTCGTGCGTATCGAATCACTCGTTTCCACTTCCGAAACCGTCTCCGACGGGGTGACCGCAACCGCGAAGGCGCGCCTAGCTCTCGGCGACGTCACGATCGAAGCCGACGGAGCGCAGCACGCCGCAACGATCGACAGCGATGGAGTCCGCGTCACCGATCCCGCCTTGTCCAAGGAGCAGAACGCGAACCTCACGGAGGACCTGCGCGAAGACCTGGCGCGCGCCGGCCTGCGGATCTCAACCGGGCGCCTAAACGAGTCCGCCGCCGGACAGCAGGCCGAAGCGTCGGTCGGCGGGCTGCAGATCTCCGTCGCCGGACGCCTTCCGTCAATCGCCGTGCCCGAGGAAGCCGCCCCCGTGTTCGGAGCACTCATCGACAACGTCAAGACACAGTGCGTGTGGGAACTCGAGCCGCCACAAGCGCCCCAGGTTCCGTTGTGTTTCGGATCGGGCGCCGTTCCGCTCGGCGGCAGCACGATCGCGCTCACGATATCCATCGGCACCGCGGACTCCTACAGCGTCGGCAGTCGGATCCCCCTCGCCGGCGGCACAACCTCGGTTCTGGGGAGTCACTTCTGGGCCAAGGACTCACCGCCGGCTGCTCCAGGCGTCGATTTCGCGTCTTCTCTCAATTCCTATCAGGACACTCCCCCGGCGCAGCCAACGGGTCCGGTGACGCTGCCGCCGTTGTTTGGACTCGCAGCCCGCATGCCCTCCTCGGCCCTTGCGTTCGCGGGCATTGCCTTCCTCATCCTTGCTCTGGCTTCGGCATTGGGTCCATCCTTACGCCATGCCGGACCGGGTCGGAGCGAATGAGGGCGCGCGCGCAACGGAGGTGGCGATGAAGATCACGCGCTACCGGCAGCAATTGCGCGAGCAGTGGCGAGCGATCACACCGATCGCGCTGTTTGCTGCTGGAGTCATCCTGGTGTTACTCGGCTGGTACGGCGCGGCCCACACGAACATCATCACCGAGCAGATCCCCTACCTGATTTCCGGAGGTCTGCTCGGCCTCGGGCTGATCATCGTCGCCGGAATCCTGTCGGTCCAGACGTCGATCGAACGCGACAACTCGGAATTGCGCCGGGTTGTCATTCGAGCGCTCGCGAACGCGGCCGCTCCGAACGGCTCGACGCCGGACGACACACCTGCGGCGCCCAGGATCCTCACCAATGGTCATGTCTTTGTGGTTCCCGGCGGACGCAGCTATCACGCACCCGGGTGTCCAATCACGGAGGGCAAGGACGGCACCGAAGCATTCGTGCTCGCGCAGGCTGCGGCGGCCGGATACACCGTCTGCAAGCTCTGCGGAGACTGAGCCTCCCCGCCCTCGCCTATGCAGATCTTCATTCGAACCATCCTGCTGGGAGTCGTAAGCGGCAGCGTCTACGCGCTGGCATCCACCGGACTCGTCCTGACGTACAAGACTTCAGGGGTGTTGAACTTCGGCTACGGCGCCTTGGCGCTGTTCACCACGTTCGTCCACTGGCAACTTTGCGTCGGGTTCGGTCTGCCGGTCTGGATGTCGGCAATCATCGTCGTCGGTATCGTCGCGCCGGCGCTCGGCGTGCTGCTGGACCGGCAACTGTTCCGCAGGATCGAAGGGCAGCCGCAGATCATCGGCGTCATCGCGACGGTAGGGCTGCTCGTGCTTCTGCAGGGAGT
Organism: Actinomycetota bacterium; assembly: GCA_041658565.1. Classification (NCBI taxonomy): domain Bacteria; kingdom Bacillati; phylum Actinomycetota; species Actinomycetota bacterium. The sequence goes on from JBAZZY010000007.1 coordinate 60,775, forward strand.
CGTGATCCTGATCTGGGGCGGGCAGACCAAGAACGTTCCGTCGATCTTTCCGCGAGGGACCCTTCGTCTTCCCTTCGGCGTGAACATGGGCGTCGACCAACTCGGCGTGCTGCTGGTTGCGGCAGGCGCGGCCGGGGGCCTTGGGGCAATGCTGCGCTACACAAAGCTCGGGATTGCGTTCCGAGCCGTCGTCAACAACCGCTCCGTCGCCGGACTGATGGGCATCAACACGGGAGTCGTTTCCGGACTTGCATGGGCCCTGGGAACATCCTTCGCAGCGCTCATGGGGATCCTGCTGACACCGCGGCTGCTGCTGGACCCGAACTTCCTCCCTCCGTTCATCATCGCCTTCGTACTCGGCGCGTCCGTCATCGGCTACCTGCGCAGCCTTCCCCTCGCATACGCGGGGGGGTTGATGATCGGAATCATCCAAGCGTTGTTCGTGCAATACGCGTCCAGCCAGGGATTGCTCGGAAAGATCTCGGACGCGCTGCCGTTCCTCGTCATCACCGGAGCGCTGCTGCTCGCGCCAAAGGCCCTGCGCGCAGCCGGGCAGGGCGCAAGCTTCGTTGTGCGCACGCGCGAGGCGGCCGATCGCACTTCGGCGCGCGCGCGCGTGGGCGTCGCGCTCACGCTCTTTGGGGGACTCGCCCTGGTTCCCATGTTCGGATCGGCCTCATCCACGCAGTTCGTCACGATCGGATTGATCCATTCCGTAGTGTTCCTTTCGCTGGTCGTGTTGACCGGGTACTCAGGGCAGATCTCGCTCGGACACACTGCGTTCATGGGCATCGCGGCATTTAGCGCCGCGCACCTGGTTCAAACGCTGCACATCCCCGGATGGATCGCGTTTCCTCTCGGAGCGCTCGCAGCGGTCCCGGCCGGCGCCGTAATCGGACTGATTGCAGTGCGCATGCAGGGGTTGTTCCTTGCGTTGATGACGCTGGCCTTCGCGTTCATGGCGCAATCGCTGTTCTTCGAGCATCCGGCATTCTCGGGCGGCGAAGGTGGAATCGCAGTCTTACGACCGACGGGCTTCCGCGGGGACACCGCTTTCTTCTACCTCGCTCTTGGAACACTCGCGGCGGCGGCGGCTCTTGCGGTGAACCTGCGCACGGGACGCACCGGCCGCGTGCTTGCCGGGATGCGCGACAGCGAGACCGCGTGCCGCTCTCTGGGAATCTCGGTCACACGCTACAAAGTGCTGATCTTTGGGATTTCCGCGTTCATCGCAGGTATCGGCGGCGTCTTGGTCGGGATGATCCAAGAGCAGGCCACGTCGCGGACTTTCATCCCCTTCTACTCGCTGATCTTCATGACGCTTGCGGTTCTGGGCGGGATCTTTCACGTCGGTGGAGCGATCACGGCCGGTCTCGTGTGGGGTCTGTACCCGATGGTTGCCAATGCTTTCCCCTTCCTCTACCGCATTCAGTTGATCTTGTTCGGGCTCGGCGCGACGGTCGCGCTGGCCAAGAACCCCGAGGGCATGTTCGGTGAGTTGCGCAGAGCCGGCGCGGCGGTCTTGCGAGCCATCGACCGGCGCGCGGCGGCGCAACAACCCATCGATATCGATCCGGTCCCGGCCGTATCGGGAGGCAGCGAATGACCCGTCCGGCAGCCGAGCTTCGCGCGCAAGGAATCACGGTCCGCTTCGGCGGCCTCACTGCCGTCGACGACGTGTCGCTGACGGTTGCCCCCGGAGGGTTCGTCGGGCTGATCGGCCCCAACGGGGCGGGAAAGACGACCACCTTCAATGTCTTGAGCGGCTTCCAGACACCTACGTCCGGAAGCATCGTCCTGGGCGGGCGTGACATCACGTCCGCGAGCGCGTCGACTCGGGCGGGACTGGGAATGGGTCGGACGTTTCAACGACTGGAACTCTTCGGGCGCATGACGGTCCTGGACAACCTGCTGGTTGCCGCCGAAGCCAAGGAAAGCAAGTTGGGAGTAATCGCCGACCTGCTTGCACTCCCGCAGCGCCGTCGCGAGGAGCGCCGCTGCACCGGCCTGGCGCTTCGCGTGCTCGAGATGCTCGACCTCGAATGGGCCGGCGGGAGACGAGCCGCGGACCTCCCGGTCGGCACAGCGCGCACCCTGGAACTCGGACGCGCGCTGTGCGCGGCCCCGATCGTTCTGTTGCTCGACGAACCCTCGTCGGGACTCGACTCCGACGAAACCCGTTACTTCGGCCGGATCTTGCAACGCGTTAACGAAGAGATGGGCATCGGGATCCTGATCGTCGAGCACGACATGGATCTGGTGCTGGAGGTCTGCAAGGAGATCTACGTGCTGGACTTCGGAAAGCTGATCGCTCAGGGAGCGCCCACAGACGTCATGAACGACCCGGTCGTACGCAGCGCCTACCTCGGAGAGGAGGACGATGCCCCCGCTGTTGCGACTCCGTAACGTCGAAGCTCGCTACGGGCGCTTCGTCGCGCTGAAGAACGTCGCACTAGCGGTGCCCGAAGGATCGGTCGTCGCACTGCTTGGACCCAACGGCGTCGGCAAGACCACCCTGCTTCGCACGGTGTCGGGCATGCTGCGACCGTCGCGAGGCGAGATCCTGTTCGATGGCGCTCGCATCGACGGGGCGTCCGATCACGCCATCGCGCGCAAAGGCCTCACGCACATCCCGGAAGGTCGCGGAATCTTCGTCGGCCTGACGGTGCGAGAGAACCTTGCGATGGCGGCGTTCGGCGGAACAACCGCCGGAGCGCTGGAACGGGTATACGAACTGTTTCCCATCCTGCAAAGGCGTCAGAACCAGATCGCCGGCACGCTGTCGGGCGGCGAACAGCAGATGCTTTCGCTGGCGCGCGCCGTCATTCGCACTCCACGGCTGCTGATGGTCGACGAATTGTCGCTCGGCCTTGCACCCAAGATCGTCCACGAACTCTTCGACACCCTCGACGAAATCCGGCGGCTCGGCACGACGATCCTGCTCGTCGAGCAATACGTTCGCTACGCGCTGCGCATCGCCGACATCGTGACGATCTTGCACAAGGGTTCGGTCGCGTTCATCGGCGAGCCCGGCGAACTCGCGCGCGGAGCCCTTGCAGCGGCGTATCTCGGGGGCTCGCAAGCGACGTCGGCCCCGACGAAGGAACCGCCCGTCGCGAAGTTGCCCGCGCGCGCCCCGGCTCGCAAACGGCAAGCGCCCCGGAGCAAAGCCCCGGGGCGCACCAGTTCCATCAAACGCTAAGACGTCAGCGCGGCGGTCGCCGATCCCAGCACGATCGCCTTTCCGTCCTGATTGGTCACCGCCAGATCCATGTCCACACGGTTCTCCCCATTCTCGGTGGACTTCCCAGTGATCTTGGCCGAGAACGTGACGGTGTCCCCGGGCCAGATCTGTCCGCGAAACTGAGTGGAGAACTTGCGCAGGTTCGCCACGCCGCCGATCAACCGTGTCACGTATCCCGACAGCACTCCGGCGCTGAACATCCCATGTCCGAACACGCTCGGATACCCGACAGCCTGGGCCATGGTGTCGTCGTGGTGCATCGGGTTGAAGTCCCCCGAAGCCCCGGCGTACTTCACGAAGTGCGTGCGGTTGACGTTCTCAAGCACGAACGGAGCGACGTCCTCGCCCTCGGCGACGGCGTCGAACTGCAACAAAGGAAGTTCGCTCATCTTCGCCTCCTACACCGCAGCCTTGGCGGTCTCGACGATCACCTGGCGCGCGACGATTGCCGTTTCGTTTCGCTGGTTGGTGAAGGATGTCTTGAAGACGACGAACGTCAGCGTGCCTCCCTTCTTGCCTTCCTTGGTGTACACGTCGTCGATCGTCGTGTGCGCCGTCAACGTGTCGCCCGCCTGCACCGGCAGCAAGTACTCGTACTGCTGCTCGGCATGCAGCACGCGCATGTAATTGAGCCCGAGATCCGGCATCGGACCCACACGCGGCCAGAACGCCACCGTCATGGTGAATGTCGGTGGAGCCGGCGGCCCTTCCGTTTCATACTCGGGGCTCTCGTCCAGAATCGCCGCCGCAAACTCGCGGATCTTGCCGCGCTCGACGGGAATTACCGTGGTTCCAATGTCCATACCGATGATGGATTTGTCGGCCATGTTCCCTCCCACAGAAGATAGGGCCGCGCGAAGCATAGGCGATCGACCGAATACATCCGAAACTGATCCTGGAGGGGAACCGTGGCGATCGAAGTCGTGAAGCAAGACGGGCTCCACATCATCACGATCAACCGGCCGGAGCGACGCAACGCGTTGGATCTCCCGCACTTCGGAGCTCTCGCCGATGCGTGGATCGACTTCCGTGACGACGACGACGCCCGCGTCGCCATCATCACCGGCACCGGCGCGGACTTCTGCGTCGGCGCCGACCTGAAGTCGTTCGTGCCGATGGTCACAGACAACCTCGCCGACCTCGCCAGCGGCAAGAGCGAGATCCGCGCCGACGCCGGACTGGTCGCAGTGCTCCGGGAATTCGATCTTTGGAAGCCGGTCATCGCCGCGGTCAACGGGACGTGCGTTGCCGGCGGTATGGAGATGCTGCTCGGAACCGACATCCGGATCGCCAGCGACAACTCGACGTTCGGCATCTTCGAGCCCCGGCGCGGGCTGTTCCCCGGCGGCGGAACGACGGTGCGTCTGCCCCGGCAGATCCCCTTCCCGTGGGCGATGGAAGTTCTGCTGACCGCCGACTGGATCTCAGCTGAGGATGCCTATCGGATGGGGATCATCAACAAGATCGTCCCGCAGGATCAACTGCTGGACGAGGCGAAGAAGTACGCCGAGAAGATCATGTCCAACGCGCCCTTGGCGATCGAGGCGGTGAAGAAGTCCGTGTACACCGGGATCGGTCTTCCATTGAAGGAAGCCTTCGGATTCGAGCTGCAACTCGCGGCCGAGGTGTTCATGAGCGAGGACGCCAAGGAGGGTCCGCGCGCATTCGCCGAGAAGCGCGTGCCCGTCTGGCAACGACGCTAACAGCCGCCATGCGGGAGCCACGGGTGAACTTCTATCAGCCCTCTTGGGCAAAGCGACGTCGCGTCCTGATCACGGAGCGATCCAAACTCAACTACTCGAACTTCATCGACCGCCTCGCCGATCTGTACGGGGACCGCACCGCGTTCATGCTGGACGGGCCGATCGACTACCCCGGCTTCTCAGGGGATTGCCTGTCGTTCCGGGACGTGGCGCGAGTGGTGAATCGGATGGCCGGAGCATTGCGCGCGCTCGGGGTCGGCCCCGGCGATCGCGTCGGCTTGATCACCATGAACCGAGTTGAGATCGCTTTCGCCAACTTCGCGGCGGCGAAACTCGGGGCAATCCCGGTTCCGATGAACTTCATGCTGCGACCGAACGAGATCGACTTCATCGTCCAGAAGGCGGGCATCGAACTGCTTGTGTGCGATCCGCGCATCCTTCGCGGGACAATCAAAGACCTGTCGTCGGTGCCGAGCGTGAAGCATTGGGCGGTCATCGGGAACGAAGAGCCGCCCGAGGGAGTGACACTGCTGGCGGACCTGATGCGAGACGCGCCTGACTACGTCGAGTCGGCGAAGCCCTCATCTCTCGACGACATCGCTCTGTTGTTCTTCACCTCCGGGACAACCGGGTTTCCGAAGGGTGCGACGATGTCGCATGCGGCGGCCATGGTCGGCATCCACAACATCGGGCGCCTTGCCGCCCTGTCACCAAAGCTGAAAAGCAGGTTCGCTCTGCTCGTAATGCCGGTCGCTCACGCCGGTGGATACGCTCAAATGCTCCTGTATTTGGGGTTCGGGACGCCGGCATACTTCCTGTCGAAATTCGATCCGGAAGTGATCTTCGATGTCGTTGAGCGACTTCGCCCGACACTGTTCCCCGGAGCGCCGGCGATGTATCGCATCTTGTTGGACGCCGGTGCGGCGAAGAGGGACTGGAGTTCGGTGCGCGTGTTCGGCGGCGGAGCCGACGCATTCGACGATGACCTCGTGCGCGCGGTGCGCGCGTTGGGTGGCCGCAGAGTGCTGGGGTTCCACGTGAAGCCGATGTTCATCCGTGGGTACGGAATGGCAGAATCCAACTCCTACGTCACTGCGACCCCACCCTTCGAGGCCGGCGACAACTGCCTGGGATGGGTGACGCCTCCGGTGCGCTACCGCATCGTTGACGAAGACACCCGCAAAGACGTCGAGCGCGGCAAGCCCGGCGAACTGCTGCTTCGCGGGCCCAACATCACTCGCGGCTACTGGAACGACGACTTCGCGACCGAGCTGGCATTCGAGAACGGCTGGTTCCGCACCGGAGACATCGTCCGCCAGGGGAAGTGGCGAATGCTCTTCTTCGTGGGACGCTCGGCGGAGATCATCAAGTCCGGTGGGTACAAGATCTCGGCGAACGAAGTGGATCAGCACTTGACCCAGCACCCCGACGTCGAACACGCGGCCACCGTGGGTGTCCCGCACCCGATCAAGGGCGAGCGGCCCGTGGCGGCGGTCAAGCTGCGCCCGGGTGCGACCACGACACCCGAGGAGTTGCTCGAGTGGGCGCGCGAACGCATTGCCCCCTACAAGTGCCCACGCGAGATCGTGTTGATGGACGACATGCCGTTTACGTTCAGCCTCAAGCCGAAGCGGCGGGAAGTCCGCGAACGGCTTCTGGCGGAAATGAAAGAAGATCTCGAGTAAACGGCCGCGCCCGGACTACGGGTAGAAGATGCGAATCTTGGGGCAAAGGAACTTGTATCGGGACGGGTAGCGGCCTTTGCGGTCGGGCTTAGGGCACGTCCACGGGTACAGCGCCTTCAAACCGAGCACATCGCCGAGAGCCGGAGTCATCACGTGCCTGAACCCTTCAGGACACTCTTCGTAATACTCTCCACTGGCATCCGCGGAGATCCCGCCACGCATCGTCATCATGCAGTTGATCTGGTAGAAGAGGTCATTCAGGCCAAGCGTGTGTCCGAACTCGTGGAACACGACAGACCTAAGGTCCTGAATCCCGCCTTCTGCCTCGTGGATTCCCGTGAGGTTCAGCGGATAGGGCGGATACCACTTGGGCTCGGGCGTGCAGGAGTTGTCCTTCTGTTGACAGGGCGCGTCCTGCCAAGGGCCCGGCATGATCACGATCTCGAAACCTGTGATGTGGCCTGATGAATCCGCCCCGAGACTGGTCGTTGCGCCGGCAACCGTCCCAGGCGAGAACCCGACGACATTCTCGTTTTCGGCACCGACGACGGAGCCTGCGAGTTCGCCCCAGGACACCGGAGGTCGACTTGCGATCCCGCGGTAGTCGAAGTGCACGTGCGGGTTCCACAACTCCCATGTGGCGGCGGCCCCGCGGATGGCTGAGATCGCGTTCTCAGGCGTGATGAAAGGCGATCCGTAGGGCCAGATGCGGTACGGAACGTTGATCAGCCCGGATGATCCGATCGGCCAATGGAAGGGAAGATTCGTGTCCCCCGTGTAGGACAGCTCGTAGTTGCGGCAGGTCCTGGGGCCCGGGCAGCTCCCGGCATGTGCGGGAACCACGGCTGCGAAACAGGCGACGGCGGCGAGCACAACGATGACTTTCTTCGCCGCCGTCGCCTTTTGCATAACGCCTCAGATCATCCGCAGGGAGACGGTCTGGAGACACACATCGGCTGACGCAGCGGCCCCACGACCAGGTCGTAGCCGGTATCCACGAGCATCGGCTTGCTTGGGTCCACGACCGGAACGCACGTGCCGCCGACGTAGACGCAGGTTGTGGGCAGAGTGACGGTCAACTGCCCGCCCGGCTCCAGGCCGACCGGCTCTTGGAAGGTGGAATTTCCCCCGACCAGGACCTTGACGTCGAGCTTCAGGCCCGACGAAATGACGATGACGCCGGTATTGCCGATGTAGGTGCAACCCGGGGTACATGCCCACTCCTCGGCCATGACCCCTGCCGTGCTTTGGTCAATGTCCACCTTGACTACATAGGCAGTCTGTCCGACATCAACGCAAACGCCTACGGTGTAGTACTGAGCGTCCGAAAGGACCCCTACCTTGGCGACTCCCGCGGCATCTACGTAGGGCCAGCAACGTGAATCCATAGCGTTGGCGGCTGCCGGCACCACGAGAGTGGAACCGGCGATCAGCGCCGACACGACCAGGGCTCGGTACGAAGTGCGCATGGTCCATCCCCCTTGGACAGGTCCGGTTTAACACACCGGACAAAACGAAACAACACCGAAAATAGGGCGCGCGCGCGCGCGCTTGTCAATGGGTCGCGAGGTCTTGACAAATCGGACGCTGGAAGTGTTAAGTACCACGCAACACAAACAGTGTTCGGATTCAACGGGGGAGCCATGAGACCAGTTCCCATCGATGAGGTCTTTCAACAAGTTTCGGGTGAGGGAACTGCGGTCCGGTCTCCGGACTGGCACCGCATCGTGTCGGAGGGCCGCGTCGCGCGCGCGGCCGCCGACGGCGGGCACTGGCGGATCGGCGAACTCGCGATGCTGGTCGAGCGCCGCTACCGCGCAGGCACACTCAAGCGCTTCGCTGAGGAGATCGGTGAGTCCCTGGGGACAGTGAGGCGCCTGCGCTGGGTTGCGGCCGCCTACGACGGCGAAGCGCGAGCGCTTTTCCCCCAGTTGTCGCTGTCTCACTTCCAAGTCGTCGCTGCGCTCCCCGACCGCCTGATCTGGCTGGAGCGCGCGCAGCGCGGGTCATGGAGCGTCGACCGCCTGACGGTCGAGGCACGCACCGCGAACGCGCAGCCGCTCGCCGTCGACCTGCGTATGCGCCGACCAGTCGAGTCCGCGCTGCGCTCGATCGCACGCCTGACGAACTCCGCCGACGACCGCGCGCTGTCCAGGGCCGCGCGCGCCGGTCTGAGTGAATCCGTCGACGAACTTGCGCGCGAGGTCGAACGACTGCGCGCGCGCATCGAAAAGGCCGAACGTCGTCGCCGTCGCCGTCGCACTGCCGGCAACGGCGGAGGGCGAGCCGGCAGACTCACCCTCGCGGACGCACCGGCGGCGCGAACTACCGCCGCCGGACTTACGACCCCCTAGAGCGGCGTCGGCTCCGCCTGCGGCTCGGGAGGCGGCTTCGGCGAAGGGTACGGGACCGGCCCTGCATCGCCGCATCCCTCGATCCGGTCCGGCTGCCCCATTCGGAACCCCATGCCGGTCCCACCGGCGACGGAATACGCGGCCGCCGACCGATGGTTGTTCGACAGGTTCACGTCCGCAGGCGAACACAGGCGCGCATGCACGGTGGCATCCCCCACCGTCCCGGTGGCGTTCCAATCGAACGAGCGCCGCACCGACTCACCTGGGGTCACCGCCACCTTCGCGAAGCCGATCATCTGAGTCGCTCCGTCCGACGGCGTCGTCGCCCAGACGACCAGACGCGCCAAAGTAGCCTTCGTCCCGAGGTTGGACACGGCCACTCCGACGGTTCGCTGCGTTCCCAGCGGAACCAGCGGACCCAGGTCGGTCTGCACCGGAACGCTTTGCACCGTCAACCCGGTGATGGCCGGATCGGGCACAGGCAAGAACTCCAGTTCGGCATCAACGCCTCCCACGTCGGCGGCCTCCCGCACGACCACATCGTGTGCGGTTGCCTCGGTTCTTTGATCGTCGAACCACTCGGTGCGATAGCGACGCTTTCCGCCGCAGTCTGAGAACTTGACCTTGTAGATCCCGGGGGCGAGTCCGTAGATCGTGTAAGCGCCCTCGTCCCACGTATACCCCGAGCCACCCCACGCTCCGGTGCGCGCGTCGTGCGCCTCGACGCAAACCGACTCAGCCGGCCATCCCTGCGGATCGGTCACGGTCCCGCGGATCATCCCGGCAATGGTCAAGACCGCATCGATCCCAGGCACCTCTTCACCCTGCGTCACCCGTACCGGATCGGCCTGATCCACATCCGGCTTATCGTCGTACCACTCGGGGATGTGCTCCCCCACCCCGCGACCGGGCACCACAACGTCGGGGCTGTAATCGCTTCCTTCCTGGGGGGGTAGGACGCGGGCGAAGCAGTCAGAGAAATGAACCTTGAACTGCCCCGACTGAAGGCCACCCGCCGAGTAGCTTCCGTCCTCGGCCGTTGACGCCCATGCCGTCCAGCTTCCGTCATCGTCCACGACCTCGACGCAGACCCCCTCGATCGGATCGCCGCGCGTGTCGGTGACCGTACCGCTGATCGTGCCCCCCTCAGCCAGAACCGCATTGACGTCGGCAACCTTGTCTCCCTCGGAGACCTCCACCAGGTCGGCGGACTCGAAGTCCGGCTTGTCGTCGTACCACTCCTCCAGGAATCGACCGGACCCACCACAGTTGTGGAAGTGGATCCCGTACGCGCCGGGGGGGAGCCCCCCGACGGCATAGGTCCCGTCGCTTTGAGTCTCCGTCGCACCGAACCACTCTCCGCTCGCGTCGACGGCGGTGACGCAGATGCCCTCGATCGGGTCCTCAATGCCGTCGGTGACCGTGCCGCTGATCATGCCCACCGTGGACACGATCGCATTCACGCCTGCAACCTCTTCGCCTTCGGAAACCTCTACCGCGTCCGCCGACTCGAAGTCCGGCTTATCGTCAAACCACTCGGCCAGGAAGCGAACGGGCCAGCCGCAGTCGTGAAAATGGATCCTGTACGTCCCGGCAGGAACATTCAGTGAATATGTCCCCGACTCGTCGGTGGATCCGTCGACGAGGTACTCGTACTCCTCGGCGTACGCTTCGACGCAGACCTCGGCCAGCGGAACCCCGTCCGCATCGGTTACAACCCCGCTCACAACACCTCTGCCGACCGCGGACGCAGGAGCCGTCACCGACAAAGCCATCGCAACGAGCGTCACCGCAATCCACGCGCGAGTCGCCCTCATTCCCATCGCCTCCCGTCGTCCGGCGTTCGATCCGCCGCCCATTCTGCATGGTTTCGTCCGATACGACGCGTATCCCTGCCCAGAAGTTCGCTGTTTCCTTACCGACTCCGTTCCTCGCCCGCAGCCGCTTTGCCACGAGCGGTCGTCTCCGTTTCCGCCTGACGCTCGCTCGCAGCAGGGACGGAGGCGTCCAAGGGAGAACACTGTCCCGACGTCGCCGCATGGTCCGGCGTCGCAAGACCCGGCAGGAGGACACAATGGCGAAACAACGCGCGCGCGCGGCTGCACTGGCCTTGCTGATGGCGATGACATCCGGGCTCGCGCCGGCGCGCGCGCAAACGACCGTCGGCTGGGAATTCACAGCCTCGCCTTTTCGCCTGACGTATCTCGCTCCGGGCGGAGACCCAGTCACCGCGCAGGCTCCGGGGGATGCCGGGCCGGGAACGCGGATGAGCTACCGGCTGGGCGACGGCTCGATGCACTCGCTTACCAACCTCGTCGGCACTTCCTCCGACGGAGCGACCACCGAGTACGCCGTTGCCACCGATGAGCCCGGACGCACTGCCTCGGTGCGACTCACGCCGACATCTCGCGGCCTCAGCGTCGCGTGGAGCCTTTCGCCGTCCGATGACGTAACTGCCGTCTTCGAGGCGCTCACGTCCGGGCCCAGCGAGCACTTCTTGGGGTCGGGCGCGCGCGCGAACTTCGTCGACCTGCGCGGCAAGGTAGTCCCGCTGAAGGTCGGCTTCACGCCGAGCTACTTCGCCGGCACATGCAACCAAAGCGGAGTCCCGGTCCCGTTCTTCTTCTCCTCGGCCGGATACGGCATCCGTCTCGACACGACGAATCCGGGCCGCCTGGCGTTTGCGGGCGCCGCCGACGCTCCGGTGATTCCGCCGTGCCACAACGAACCCGATCCGTGCCCAATCGCGTCTCTTCTGCCGGACCGAACTCAAGCGTGCGTCAAGGCGTCTTCGCTGTCCTACGAGGTATACGCCGGCACACCCGCGGCGATGCTCGACTCCTACACCGCCGCGACCGGGCGCCCTCTGCTGCCTCCGCCCGCCGAGTTCGGCCTCATGAAATGGCGCGATGCGGTCTCGAGTTCGGCGGAAGTGCTGGACGACGTGACTCGCCTGCAATCTGAAGGAATCCCCATCACCTCGGTCCTCCTCGACAATCCCTGGGAGCGCAACGGGTGCGTCGGATCCCTCATCCCGGACGCGAAGTTCGACGATTTCGCAGCCATGATCGACGCGGTACACGCCGCCGGCGTCCGCTTCATGCTGTGGGTCGCGCCGTTCGTCCAACAAGGCTGCGTCGATGACGTCGGATATCCCGACGGCTCCTTCGTCGAGGGAAGAAGCCAGACCGAAGTTCCTTCGCCCTTCGACCAACTGCCGTTCGTCCCCGTTCCGCCCCGCGATATCGACTTCACGAATCCGGCGACGCTGGATTGGTACAAGCAGAAGCTCCGCGCCGTATTCGCGCTGGGCGTCGACGGCGTGAAGGCGGATCGCGCCGACGAAACCGACTTCGAGGATTCCACCTTCGCGGCAGGACCGGGCGCGAGCATCCACAACACCTACCCCGTGCTGTTCGCGCGCGCGGTGGCCGACGTCCTTCGTGAGTTCCGAGGCGACGACTACACCCTGATGCTGCGAGCCGGTTTCGCCGGCTCGCAGAGCGAAACCTACGGAATCTGGGCCGCGGATCAGATCTCATCGGAGGATGGCCTCCGTCAGGCGATCCGCATGGCCCAAACGAGCGGTGCCAGTGGATTCCCCATCTGGGGATCCGACGTCGGCGGCTACAGCGGACACGTCTCCGATCTCGCACTGGGATCAACCCCGGCCTCTACCGCGAAAGTGGTTCCAAGCGCCGAGCTGTTCATTCGCTGGGCGCAGCTCGGAGCCGTCTCGCCGATATTCGAAATCGGCGGAGGTGGACGGCACGCGGAGTTCTGGAACTACGGACCGCAGACGGTAGCCCTGTTCCGCAAGTTCGCGACCCTTCATTACGAGTTGTTCCCCTACCTCTACGAGCGCGCGCGCCGCGCGGCCGCGACCGGTGAGCCGATCCTGCGACCGCTCGGTTTCGACTTCCCCGGCGACGAACTCGCCTGGCAACACGACCTCCAACTCATGGTCGGGCCCGACATCCTCGCGGCCCCGGTCGCGCTCGCCGGCGAAGCGTCGGACACAACGGCCGGTGGGTCACACTCGGCCGTGTACCTGCCGGAAGGCGCCTCGTGGTGGAACCTCTACGGAGGCATCGAAGCACCCGGCGGATCAATGTCGATCGAACCTCAGCCCACAAGTCGCTTCCCACTGTTCATCCGCCGCGGCGCCGCGATCCCGTTCAACCTCCGCAACCCGGATGTATGGACAGAACCTTGGCGACCGGCCGACCTGCATCGTGAAGGTCGCGCCGGATGGCTATGGGTTCCCGGCATCGCCCCGACCCGATCATCGGCTACCGAGGCGGGAGTGATCTCAGGCGCGCGCGACGGCCGCGACCTCCTCGTGACGCTGGAAGGAGCACCGCGCGAGGCGCAAGTGTTGATCGCCGGAGTGGCGAAACCAGACCGTGTCGTCATCGACGACGTCGACGTTGCCGGCGCCCCAAGCGGCGCTGCGCTCAGAAGCGCGCAGACCGGCTGGACGTACACCAACGGTGAGTTCGGGGGAATCGTGTTGAAACTCGCCCCTCACAGCGGAACGACGCAGATTCGACTCACCCTTCCTGCGCCGGACGCGAATGGCCCAGCGTAATATTCCGCCCATGGGACTTCTCAACGGACGCAATGCGATCGTCACCGGCGGCGGCTCCGGCATCGGTCGCGCAACCTGCGCGCGCATGGCCGAAGAGGGCGCGCGCGTCACCGTGCTCGACATCGACGCTAAGGCCGCCTCGACGGTCGCCGACGAGATCGGAGGGCTCTCCGTCGCCGCAGACGTAACCAACCCGCGCGCGCTGGCTGCGGCAATCGAGGATGCGGCCTACACGATGGGCGGGCTGCACGTGATGTTCAACAACGCCGGCGCTGGGATGCTGTCGCCGCTGCACGACTACCCCTTCGAAGAATGGGACCGGCTCGTACGCCTCAACCTGTCTGCGGTGTTCTACGGAATGCGCACCGCCATTCCCCTTATGCGACCGTCCGGTGGCGCCATCGTGAACATGTCGTCGGTTAGCGGAACGCGACCGGCCGCCGGCGAAGCGCCGTACTCAGCATCGAAGGCCGGCGTCATCGCGCTGACACGCAGCGCCGCAATCGAGAACGGGCCGGCAATCCGCGTCAACGCCGTCTCGCCCGGATGGATTCGCACCGGCCTGACGGCGCCCCTTGAGCAGTTCCCCGACGTCGTCGAGGGGATCGTTCACAAGACACCAATGGCGCGTGTCGGGGACCCGGAAGATGTCGCGGACGTCGTGACGTTCCTGTGCTCGGATCGCGCGCGCTTCATCACCGGACAGAACATCGTCGTGGACGGAGGCATGACGCTGCACGGGGGCGCCGTCGACGGGATGCTCGACTACTTGCTCGCGCTCTCCGAACCGCCGCCGCCGCAGTAATCAGCCGCGCGCTTTCCGGTAGTCGGCCCTGACGCTCGCGCGATACAACGGCGGCGCGAGCGCCTTGAACAACAGGACCGCGCGATACCACGCAGGAACGAAGACTTCCGCCTGCTCGCGCTCGACGGCACGGATGACCGCCCGAGTAACCCGCGCCGGCGGCACCGGTTTGGGGAACTTCCGTACGTAAGGATGACCGCGGGCTTCGAAGAAGCTTGTCGCGACCGGGCCCGGGTTCACCGTCGACACGCGGATTCCGCACGGAGCCAGTTCGGCCGCAAGGGCCTCACTGAATCCGGTCACGGCAAACTTCGACGCGCAGTACCCTCCTTCGCGAGGCACCGCGATGAACCCCGCCATCGAGCAAACGTTGACCACGTGTCCGCTGCCGCGCGCGATCATGTCGGGCAGCACGGCCTTGGTCGTGTACAAGGTCCCGAGGTAGTTCACGCGAAGCATGCCCTCGAGATTCTCGACCGCGTCATCCGCGATGCTGCCGTAGGTCGCGTACCCGGCGTTGTTGACCAAGATGTCGGCGGGGCCGAGTTCGCGGCGCAAAGCCTCGATCGCCGCTTCGACCGACCCTCGATCTGCGACGTCGGCCACCGCGATTGCGCCGGATCCGCCACAAGACGCGAGCACGCGCTCGAGGTCGTCCTTCGCGCGCGCCACCAAACCAACGCGCGCACCGCGCGCGACCGCCGCGCGCGCCAGATCCTCTCCGATGCCCCTCGATGCCCCCGTGATGATCGCGACTTTCCCGCTCCAGCGCATCGACGACCTCCTCGTTCTCTGCGTTGACGGCATTCCGCTCGCGCGAGGCACAGTGTCGCACAACGCCGAGCGATCCCTGAATGCGGACGGCAGGACACAGCACCCCCACCGTCGAAGAACCGAGCGAACAGGGAGGGCTTATGAATCGTGCTCGCACAACCACCGCCGTCGTCATCACCGCGCTGCTGACGGCCGTCACTTCACCGGCCGGAGCCACGCACAACGCCGATGCCGCATACCGCGCGACGTCCGATGCTCGCAGGCTGGCCGCGTCGGCACACGCATCACGGCCGTCGGCTGCCCTGGCGTCGGCACTCCGAGCGGCGGACGTTCGCACAAGTTCACTGCCGCGACTGGTCGGGTTGCGCCCGGCAGGATCACCGGCCGGCCTCGCCGGAGCGCTCGGGGTCCTGTCGGGCGCCCTGACGTCAGCCGACGCACTGCGCACGCAGGCTCTAGCCCCGCTGTCCTCAGCCGACCTCGTCCTTTTGTCGAACGCGATCCCTCTTTCGCCGCAATCCGACGCGCGCGTTCGCATCAGAGTGAACGCGCGCGATCTTGCGATTCCGACCAACGCCGTTGCCCGCGCACTCGCATCGCGCGCGCGCGCAGCCGCCGCCCGCATCAATACGGCCCCCCTCGCAACGGCGGCGATCGTTGTGCTTCGAGCCGTCGAAGACCAGGCCGGCGCGCTGAGGCGCGCGGCCGGAGGCGGAATCTCGGCGACCGTGAGCCACTGCGGAGTCGCCGGAGACGTCGCGTACGAATCGGGCGACTGCTCCATCCTCGTCGGCGACACCGGTCCCAACACCTATCCCGCCGGCATCACCGCGACTCTGATCGTCGACCTCGGCGGCGACGACGTCTACGAAGGCGAGACGGCCGTCGCGCGCGGGACTGCGCGCGCCGTCGTCGACGTGTCCGGGAACGACCGCTACGCGCACTCGGTGACAAGCGATGTCACGGGGCTCACCCAGCAGGTCGACGCCGCACAGGGCGTCGGAATCCTCGGCGTCGGCGTCTTGGCCGATCTCGGCGGCGACGACGTCTACGTCGCGAGTGGCACCGCGACGACCCCTGAGCCTGGGCCTGCCGCAGCACCGCGAACCCTTATCGCGCAAGGCGCCGGGAGCGTCGGTGCCGGCGTCCTCGCGGACTTCGGCGGTGAGGACACGTACACCACGGCTCTGGCGAGCACCGGAGGCAACGTTCAAGCGATCGCACAAGGAGGCGGAGTCGCCGGCCTCGGCGCCCTGCTCGACCTGGAGCCCTCCCCTGCCACACCGAGCGACGCGTTCGACGTCTCGGCGACGTCAACGTTGCACAAACGCACCGAGACGGACCAGTTCGCGCAGTACGTCATCGGGGCATCCTCGGTGACCGCACAGGGCGGCGGCACCGGCGGCGTCGGAGTCATGGTCGACTCCGCGGGAAACGACACGTACAAAGCGATCGCATCCGGCGCCGTCGCATCGACCACGGCGCAAGGCGCGGCACTAATCGGTGCCGGCGTTCTGGTCGACGGCGGCGGGAACGACACGATGACGGCGCGCGCGCTGGGCAACACCACCCTCGGCCTCACGACAAGTGACCCGAACGTCTGCTGGACCGTCGTGGTCGAAGTGTACGCGGGAAGCACCATCGCTACGGGACAAGGGGGCGCCGGCCTGGGCGCCGGAATCCTGATCGACGCCGGAGGCAACGATACGCGCGCGCTTTCTGCCGAGAGCACTGCCGGCGCAATCGCTGAAGTCGCCAGCAACTACGAGTGCCCCAACACCGCCGAAGCCTCCTCGACCAGCAACGGCGCGATCGCAATCGGCCAGGGAGCCGGAGGAGTCGGTGCCGGCACGCTCGCAGACCTCGGCGGCAACGATCGAAACGACGTCGTCGCCACCAGCCTCGCCACCGCGCGCGCAATTGCGACGAGCCCTGGAACCAACCACGAACTCACCGAGGCCACCGTGGGTGAGGCCGGGACCGAAGCCCAGGGATATGCGTTCACCGGCCTGGGGGTGCTCGCCGACGCGGGCGGCAACGATGTCTACGAAAGCCGGACGTCGGCCGAATCCTCCGAAACGACATCGGAAGGGACGACCACGACGCCGGGAACGGCATCCCAGCACGTGCAAGGCTGGGGAGCGACGGGCGCGGGGTGGCTGGTCGATCTCGACGGGACCGACGCGTACACCACGGACCCGACCGGCGCGACCGCCGGGGCCGATGATTCCTGCTGGAGCAATGGACCCGACGGGCGCGGGCGCGATCTCCGGCCGGGTCCGGCGCTTCCGGTGAACTGCCCTTAGGCGGACCCGGCGTCACGCTGAAGAGCCGGCCGGGTATCCTGCTCGACGACGCCGGGTGGAGGTCATTGATGAAAGCAATCGTCTTGCTCGAACCAAGGCACGATCCGAGCGTGGCAGGCCCGTTCTTCGGACACCTGCTGGGTGAGGGCTGGGACGTCACCGGGTACTGTGACCAAAACGATGTGCCCGACGATGTGGCCGCCGAAGCCGACTGCATCATCGCCGCGCTGTCTCCGGTCGATGCGACACTGATCAAGCGCTGCCCGAATCTCAAGCTGATCCAAGTTCCCGGCCACGGCTTCGATCACGTTGACGTCGCGGACGCGCGCGCGGCTGGGGTTCCGGTTGCAACGGTCGCCTCCAGCGGCGCTGAGGCACACACGGTAGCCGAGTGGACGATCCTGACCGCAGGGGCGATGAGCCGGCGCTTGGTCCAGGGCCACAACGCCATGGCCCGCGGCGAGTTCGCCAATATGGCGCTCATGCAAGCAGGTGTGTTCGAACTTGCCGGCAAGACCATCGGGATCGTCGGCCTCGGCCGGATCGGTCGCGAAGTCGCCAAGCGCGCGCGCGGTTTCGACATGAAGATCGTCTACTTCGATCCTGTGCGCGCTTCGGCAGAGGTCGAGCGCGAAGTCGGCGTCGAATTCCGCTCCCTTGACGAACTCGTCGCCGAGTCCGACGTGATCACGCTTCACGTTCCGGCAACTCCCGACACCGTGGGGATGATCGGCGCGCGCCAGTTCGAATCGATGAAACCGCAGGCGATCATCGTGAACACCGCCCGCGGGTCTCTCATCGATCACGATTCGTTCGTCGAAGCCCTGCGCACCAATCGCATCCGAGGGGCCGCACTCGACGTCTTCGAAACCGAGCCTCCATCCCCGGATGATCCGCTGCTGTCCCTGTCGAACGTGACGCTCTCGCCGCACATGGGCGGTGTTACAGCCGAGTCGCTGTTGCGGATTCTGATCGCCGCGACGGCCAACTGCAACCGCCTTGTTAGCGGAGAGGATCTGCGCGACATCGTCGGTGAGGGCGGACATTGACGTCGGGAGCCGCACGCTGACTACCGTCGCGCACCTCATCGCACGAACGCTGCGCGCCCACGGAGCGCAAGCGCTGTTCGGACTGCGAGACGAGCACGACGCCCCGCTGGTGGCCTCCTGCGCCGACCTCGGGATCCGCTTCGTCGGCGCGCGCGACCAGCGCAGCGCGGCGTGGATGGCAACAGGGTGGGCGCTGGCGACCGCGACGCCGGGCATCGTCGCGTTATCCTCCCCCGCCGGCGTCGCCGATGCAGCGGCCCCGCTCGTGGACGCAGTCGCGTCCGGGATTCCCATCGTGGTGCTGGCCGGCATCGAGCACGAAGAGCTGGAGCTCTCGGCGGACGTGCGACCGCGCGGTGCCTGGGCGGCTCGCTTGGACGACCAGGATTCTGCGGGGATTCTCACCGCTCGCGCGTTCGCAGCCGCGCGCGCGCATCCCGGCGTCGCCGTGCTGGAGGTCCCTGCGCGCTTGCAGGACGCAACAACCTCCGCAGCCCCCGAGCAACCGGCGATCGTCAATCGCCCGGAACCGGACAGCGCGGAGATCGCCCAGGCGTGGACCCTGCTGGCGCGCGCCGAACGTCCGGTGATAATGGCCGGCGGTGGATGCTTCTGGTCCGGCGCGACTGCAGCGCTCGAACACTTCGCCACAGCCTCTCGGATCCCAGTTGTTACGGCCGGTCAGGCGCGCGGGATCCTTCCCGGAGGACATCCCCTCTGCGCCGGCATCGCCGAATCGCCGGCGGGGCGCGCAGCCGTGCATGAGGCCGATGTGGTGCTGGCGGTCGGAACCCGCTGCGACGCGCCGCTCGCCGCGACGGCCCCCGACGCCGTCCTGGTTCGAATCGACTCCGAGGCCGGTCCGGCAGCCGATCTCTTCCTTCGCGCCGACCCGCGAGCGGCCCTGGAAGCACTCGGCAGGGTGGCTGAATCCTGCTCGACGAACGCGTGGATCGCGCTCCTGCGCGATCGTGCCCGCGCGGGAGCGTCTCGTTTCAGCGCCGCCGCATCGACCATCTCGCTCCCGCTACACCCCGCCGCAGTAGTCGCTGAAGTGACCGCGAGCCTTCCGGTCGGCGCCATCGTGTACGTCGACGAAGGACCGCTCGCCGCTTGGGCAATGGGCGCCGTACCGGTCTCAGGTCCCGGCGATCTTCAGGCTCACATGGACTCACGGACGGGAGCGGCCGGGATGGGTCTTCCGATCGCCGTCGGGATGAAGATCGCGTGTCCGGACCGCGCACTCCTCGTGCTTTGCGGCGACGCGTCGTTCACGCCCGGAGCCATGGCCCTAGAAACGGCGGCGCGCCACGGCGCTCCCATCGCGGTCGTCGTCGCAGGCAGCGAAGGACGTGCCGGTCGCGCCGGCATGCCGCGGTCTCCGTTCGAAATGATGGCAGAATTCGCCGGTGGAATCGGAGATCGCGCCGAAACGCCAAAGCAACTGTCTATCGCGGTCCCGAACGCGCTCGTCGCGTCCATGCCGAGCGTCGTCAATGTTCGCATCGACGCCGGCGTGCGCGCGCCGGAGGGTGCCCACGGCGCCTAGCGCGCGAACCCTGCCTGCCGCGAGGCCTGCTTCGGCTTCAAGAACAGCACCTGATTAATCTGGTAGTACGGAAGCGATAGCCCGACCAGTTCCGCCTCTTCGGCAGCGTTGCGGACATCGAGTTGCACCCAACCGTCCGAGGCCTCAACGACCTGCTCGACGACATACGTACCACCCGAGTTCAGCACAAGTTCCACGCGCGCATTAGTCGAGTAGCCGGCGCGCTCAGAGAACTCCCGCCGGCGCGCCTCGAACTCGTCGAAGAATGTCTTGTTCATGCTGTGAGCGTGCCAGCCCGCCGCGCGCTCCGCAAGCGACGAGCGCTCAACCGCGCAGGAACTGCCTCGTGAACCGATCGATCGCGCGCACTGCCGGTACCACAGCACGATGGCGCGGGAAGATACGACACGCGACGATACCCACCATGATCATCCCGAGAATCGTTCCCCAGTACGGAGCAGTTCGCCAAGCAACAGGCTCCTCCAGCGCGTAGCGGGTGACGGTTCGCGAAACGATGCGGGGTGCTCCCGGCGTCACAACGACCCCGACACCCGGGTCGATGACGACATCGCCGGGAACGGTAATGGTGCGCGGGGGAATCGGCGGCTCACCCGGGTCGGGGAGGTAGTCGGGCACATCGAATGAAGTGGTCTCGATGCGCGCGCGCGCGCAAGCTCCACCGATCAAGACGTTCCCGCCTTGCTTGCCCGCACCGCTGCTGCCGTACAACATCAGTCCACCAGCGTCGGCAACCGCGATCGACGGGTCCGCGTGACCGGGCGTACACGTGTTCGTCCGGGAAACGGGAACGAGTCGCAGATACCCACCGAGGTCCACGCCGGCCGCGCCGGGGCCGAGTTTCGACGCGTCGACGTCTTGCGCCTGCCCCGCGCCACGGACGCCGGCAAGAACGGTCCCGGACGAACTCTCCGCGGGTTTCCCAGGCTTCTTGACCAGACGCGCACGCTGACGCATGTGATCGATCGTCACCGTGCACTCGCCGTTCGTCACGCCGAGGCAGATGTCGTCCATTGCCGACTCGGACTCGACTATCAGCGTTTCGCCCTCCAGGCGCGCGGTCGACTTCGTGCGCCCCAGCCCGATCGACACGACGGTCCCGTCGCCCGCGCCCAACAGCACAGCTTCCGAGCGCTGCGAGGGTTGATCCGTCGATTCAGCGGAGAAGGATCCATCGCGGGCGGCCATACCGGTCACGCCTCGGAAGGTCGGCCAATACTGCTTGTAGTAGCCGCACCACGTGGAACTCGGATCCTCGCGGCACGCTTGGGCGGCCATCGGCTTATCGAAGTAGTTGTCGGTCTCGCCGGCGGCCATCGTGTTGGTAGCCGGGTAGCGCGACTGCGCGAAACCGGGGAAGCGTTCGGTACAGGGGTGGCGCGGTCCGGGCACGGTCGGAGGCGGAGGCTGCTGCCCCTGCTGTCCGGCGCCGATCACCGTCTGGATGTAGTCGGCCCCCCACGTCTGCAAGTCCTCGGCCGCGTCCAGCGTTGCCTGTGCGTTCTTCGCAGGGGTGCACTTCTCCGGAGGCAGAAACGCTCCCGCCTCGAGAATGGCGAGGTTGTACCACGAACCCTGACCGTCGGCCTCCGGCTCCGGTGTTGAGACGTTGGCCGCCGTGTACCCCACGTACAGCATGAGCGGAGCCGCCCCGCCTGCGTCGTAGGTAGGCCGCAACGTGAAGGCAACCGCCGAGCCGTCCGCGACGGTCTGGGTCTGCACGACCGCCGATGCCGGGCCGGAAAGAGCCATGACCATCGCCGCCGCGCCCAACGCTGCCGCCAGCCGCTTCATTCGAGACTCGCCTCCTTCGCCCCGGCCAAGAACACCGAACGCAGCAGGTCCCCCCGCTCGCGCAACTCGGCGCTTGGGCCGGAGAACCGAACCTCGCCCTTCTCCAAGAAATACGCCCGATCGGCGAAATCCAGGGCAAGATCTACATGCTGCTCAACAATAACGATCGAAGCGCCCTGACGGTTCATTTCCCGAACAATGTCCAGAAGCTGCTCGACGATGATCGGCGCAAGGCCCAACGACAACTCGTCGATCATGATCAGCGAAGGACGGCTCATGAAGGCCCTGGCCAGAAGCAACTGCTGCTGCTGTCCCCCCGAGAGCGTGCCGGCGAATTGCCCCATTCGCTCGGCCAGCCAGGGGAAATGCCCGACGACCCGGTCGGTTTCGGTCCGCAAAGAGGCCTTGTCCCGCCGGTAGACGTACCCTCCGAGACGCAGGTTTTCGGCGATAGTAAGGCCTGCGAAGGTCCCGCGTCCCCCGGGGACTTGAACGATGCCGCTGCGCACGATCTCGTCCGACGACAGGTTGGTGATCGGGCGTCCGCGGTAGGTGACCTCCCCGCGGGGAACCGGAAGGACTCCGCTGATCGCCTTCAGCAACGTTGACTTCCCGGCGCCGTTGACGCCGAGCAGCGCGACGATCTCGCCCTCACGGACTTCGAAATCGACGCCGTACAGCGTTTGGACACGGCCGTAGAACACGTCAACGCCACGCGCCACCAGGACGGGATCTCCAATCACACGTTCAGCCACGCTTGCGCCCTCCTGCCGCCCTAGCACCGCGCGAAACCGTAGGAACCGGCGCCGCGCGACGCGAAGATGCCTTCGGCGCCGCCTTCACCCGAGCAGCGGCCGCCTCCTCCTCCGCGAGCCGCGCTTCGAGTTCTTCGGCCGCGCGCTTGCCCAAATACGCCTCGATAACTCGCGGGGTTCGCTGGACGTCCTCGGGGCGACCCGCGGCGATCACTCGACCAAGGTCGAGGCAGTAGACCATGTCGCACAGTCCCATGACCAGGGGCATGTCGTGCTCGATAAGCAAGATCGTGGCGCCCAGGTTGTCGCGGATGCGACGCAAGAGCGGACCGAGGGCTTCGGTCTCCTTCTGCGCGATCCCGCTCGCCGGCTCGTCCAAGAGCACGATGCGAGGCGAGAGCATCAACAAGCAAGCAAGCTCAACCATGCGCAGCGTTCCGTAGCTCAACGCGCTCGCTTGTCTTGCCGCGTAGGGATGCAGGTTCACGACCTCCATCACCTCGGCCGCACGGTCGCGCGCGCTCCGCTCGTCGGCGCGCGACCGCTTCGTCTGCAACGCGCCAGCCAACAGTCCTCCATGCATCCGCGTGTGATAGGCGACCAACAAGTTGTCGTACACGCTCAGCGAGGGGAACAGCCTGACGTTCTGGAACGTCCGGCCGATGCCGCGACCGACCCGCTCGTACGGCATCAGCGGCAGCAGATCCTCACCGTCGAGCAAAACCTGCCCGGCGGCCGGCTCAATGAGACCGGAAATCGCGTTAAACAGCGTCGATTTCCCGGCACCGTTCGGGCCGATCAGCCCGACGATCTGCCCATCCTCCGCAATGATGTTCACGTCCTCGTTGGCGGTCAGTCCGCCGAAGCGGATCGTCATCCCGCGAACCTCGAACAGGGCCATCAGGAAGCCCTCCCGGCCCGGAGGCGTCTCATCGCATCGGTCGCAACCCCGACGAGCCCCGCGGGGCGGTACAACATCGTTCCCAACACGAGCAACCCGAAGATCGACAAGGCAATGTTCTGCCCGTTCGGGCTGCCTGCCAGCAATCGCTGGACGAGCACGACCCAGATTGCGGCGCCGACGAACGGACCCCAGATCGAACGGACCCCGCCCAGGATGGTAAAGAAGACCAGTGTCAGTGAGAACTCAAGGCCGAATTGCGGTCGTTGACCGCCCGCCGACACCGACCACTGCCAGTGCGCGAACAGTGCCCCCGCAAAGCCGGCAATGAACCCGTGAAGCGCAAACGCCATCAGCTTGTACTTCGCAACGTTGATGCCGAGCGCCTGCGCCGTCGACTCGTTGTCCCGCACTGCGTAACAGGCGCGCGCCGACCGGCTCCGAGAGAAGTTCCGCACCAGCACCACAAAGACCATCGCCACGATTACGACCAGGAAGTAGTAGACCTTGTCGCTCTTGAAATCGATTCCGGCCAAGAACGGCCGAGGGGCATCCACCGACCCGCCCTCTCCGGCAAACCACGACTGCTTGAACAAGAACTCCTGGAGAACATCGGCAAACACCAGCGTCATGATCGCCAGGTACAACCCCTTCAAACGCAACGCCACAATCCCGATCACCAAAGCCACGGGGACTGTGACCAATGCCGCAAGCGGAACCGCTACCCAAAACGGCGTCGCCAGACGCGATACCAGGTCCGCGCTGGCGAACGCTCCGACCCCAACGAACGTCGCCGGCATCAGTGAAAGCTGCCCGACGTAGCCCGTAAGAACAACCATCGACAGGCCCATGAGTCCGTATACCGCCGCAAGCGCCAACGTCGCGTTCCAAACTCCGTCAAGCAGCAACGGCGGGCCGGCCGCAACCACGAGGAAACCGACTGCCGCGCCAAGCAGTCCGCGTCGGCTCCGGGGCGGCTCACCGAGGACAACTGCAACCGCCGGCCCGGGAGCCGAGATGATCTCGCCGCCCAGGGGAGGCACAACCGCCGCCTCAGGCGTCATCCTGCTTCCTCCAGTGCCCGCAGTTCCTGATCCAGCGCGAAGAACCGCTCGACGCGCAACAGCAACAAGACGGCAACAGCCAGACCCGCGAATACGCGAGACAGGCTCGCGAGCGGGGTGGCCAACAGAGTCTCCTGTGCAATCCCCAGACCGAACCCGCCGATCAGCGCGGCTGGAAGGCTCACGAACCCACCGACGACTGCCGCAACAAACCCTCGAACCATGTACCCCGTCATCGAGTAAACTGTCAGGGCCGACAAGGGGATGACCAGCGCCCCAGCCAGCGCCGCCAGCCCGCCGCCGATCGCCCAAGCCGTCGCAGCGACCCGGTTCTCCTGAACGCCGAGCAACTTCGCGGCCGTTCGGTTCTGCGCCGTCGCACGAAGGGCAACCCCAAAGGTGGTTCGCTTCACGAGCTGGATCACTCCGACAGCGACGGCGAGCGTCAGAAGGACTGCGCCGATCTGCTGCCATCCGAGCCCGACGTCGCCCAAGGCCAACGATCCCGCCGGGAACTGCTGTGGGGGGCGAGCCTGCGTGGTGTTACGCCATATGAACGCGGCAGCACCTTGCAGGAAACCGGCGATCGCAAGCGCCGCGATGACTTTTGCGAGCAAGCCGGAGTCTCGCATCCTGCGGAAGACGACCAGATACACTCCCGCGCCCAGCGAAGCACCGAAGGCGACGGCGATCGCAAGGGACAGAACGACCGGGAGACCCAGCGAACGATCGACTTGGAAATAGACCCACGTCGAGAACATGGCCATAGCGCCGTGGGCAAAGTTCAACACCCCCGACGACTTGTAGATCAGCACGACTCCAATCCCGAGCAACGCGAACACCCCGCCGAGGAAGATCCCGTTGACGAAGTCCTGGACCAGAAGCGTCAGGCTAACGGCCAGCATCAGTACCCCCACCCGCAGTCGCCCTTCGAAGAAACCCGCTTCATCGCGCCACCCGGAGACAACCAGTCGCTGACGCGATAAAACGCGTTGTTGCAGATCTGGAGCATCATGAACTGCCCCATCCCAAGGTGATCGGTCGGCGAGGTGTTGATCTGCGCTCCGACGCCGGTGTCGAAGCCCTTAAGGTTTCCGAGAACATCGATCAAGTCCTTGCGCGTCAGATCGGCGCCGAGCTGCGTCGCGGCGTACTCGAAGGCCATCATCCCGATCCAGCCACCCAGTGTTTGAGCGTCCGCGTACTTGACGCCGTCGGGATAGTAGGCGCGCATCGCAGCAAGATACTGGCGCATCTGTGGCGTGTCGACGCCGGCCCATCCCCATCCGTTGTTATCGGTGTACCCGCCGTCGCAAGGCGGACCACAGTTGTCGGTGGCCGCGCGCCCCCAAGCCGACTTGGAAACCCACGGAACCTTCCACGTCTGGCGCGCGGCCGCCTGCATGCCGAACACCATCGTGATGTTGGACGCGCTGAAGACCGCATTCGCCTTCGCGTCCTTCATCGCGGCGATGAAGGAGTCCATCCTCGTGATGGCTTCCTCCTCAGCGGCCACGTATTGCTGGCTTACGACCTTGTGATCGGCACCCTTGGACTCCCACACCTTCTTGAACTCGATCGAGCGGCGCCTGTCCTGCGACACGTCCAGCGCAACCGTACCGACCCAGTACGGGTGTTGCGGATTCGGCAGCTTCCCCGCTGCCTGCCACTTCGCGTTCACGGTCGACATCCAATCAACCCAAATGCCCACCGCCTCATCGTTGCGAATCGTGTAGTAGACGCTCCAGGGTGTCTGCGCGTTGCTCCACGTGACCGATTCCTCACCGACGCCGGTCCAGCCCTGGATTAACGGAACCTTCTTCTCGTTCAGGTACTTCATTGCCGCGCCGAACGAGTAGGTGTTCATGTACGCGTTCACGACGGCGAACACGCCCTTTTGCTCAACCAGGGCCTTGGCAGCCAGCAAGACTTCCGCCTCGCAGTTGATGCACGCGGTCTGCAGGAAGAGCCTCACCTTCCGGCCGTTGATCCCCCCGCGCGCATTGAGCACGTTCACATACGCCTGAGTCGTCCGGTACAGAGGCCGTCCCAGTTCCGCCGCCGGTCCGTCCATCGGGACGATGATCCCAATCTTGATCTCGCCTGCCGTGACCCCAGGTGCGCTCGCGTAGTTCACCTTCCCCGTTCTGCCGCCCTTTCCCGGAACAAAGATCGTGCGCGGGGCCACCGTCGAGGACGACGGAACCCGCCCCGTCGATACAGGGAGCGGCGGCAGGGTTTGCGTGACTTGGGAGTTAATGGCGACCCGTCGCGGCTGAAACAGAGCGCACGACGGCAACAGAACTGCGATGGCCATCGAAAACGCCACGATGGCGGCTCGGGGAGTCCTGGTACGCGAAATCACAGCGGGGCCCTCATCTCCACTATCAACAGATTCTACGCGCACGCCCCGCATCCTCTACAAACGACCCCCGACAAATCGACCCACCCAGGAGTTGGATGTCGGTTAACCCCACCGAGTCGCCGCATCTTGGCAAGCGCTCGAACATCGCCACCCGGGTGCCGCGATCCTGAACCCGGTAGGTCGCCGCTCGAACCAGATGCTCTTACGAGGTTTGGCCTGAAGGTATTTCCACGTCGACTCCAAGAACACCCGCGGCAGAGGCAAGCCGTGCGTCATAGGTGACGATTGCCGTCAGCGCATCCCCAAGCGACAGCGCGGATGCTAGATGGATGGCATCGAGTAAACGAAGGGTCGTCGGGCCGATGGCGGCCGCACGGTCCAGGACGGCATCATCGATGCGGAGTAGGGCAATCGCACCGAGCACAGCTTCCGCCCGGCGCACCTCGCTTTTCGGGGCGCGCACGCGACTCATCGCCCGGAATACCTCCACTCGTGCAAGCGCGCTCGACACGACATCGGGCTGTCCGGCCAAGCGATCCGTCAGCGCTGCCGTCTCCGGCTCTCTCGAGATCAGCTTAACGAGCGCAGATGAATCCAGGTAGAGAAGTTCCACGGTCACAGGCGTTCGGCTCGCTCTTCTTCCAGGGCGCGCGACAACCGCTTGGTTGCCCTTCCTTTCGGTGGAAGTAGGTCGAATAAGGATCCTTCGGGGGCGCGAACTCGCCCTGCCGCGATGAGCTTTGCGACCGGCCCGTTTGCGGCCGGAACCGGTACCAGGAGAGCAACGGGACGGCCGTGCTCAGTGACTTCCAGCGTCGTTCCCTTCACGACCTTGCGAAGGTAGACGCTCAGATTCTGTCGCAACTCGCGAACCCCAACGCTTTCACCAGGGGTACTCATGTAGCACATGGTAGCACACTGGTGATCGCCTGTTGTGTCGAAGGCTTCGGTCGCTAGTTCATCTGATCGAGCAAGACTCGCCGAGCGAGTCCGGCGGCCGGCGTCAGTACCCCCACCCACAGTCGCCCTTGGAGGAAACCCTCTTCATCGCGCCGCCGGGAGACAGCCAGTCGCTTACGAGGTGAAACTCGTTCTTGCAGATCTGCAACATCATGAACTGCCCCATCCCAAGGTGATCGGTCGGGGACGTGTTGATCTGCGCTCCGACGCCGGTGTCGAAGCCCTTGAGGTTTCCGACCTTGCTGATGAGGCCCTTGCGGGTGAGATCGGCACCGAGTTGCGTCGCCGCATACTCAAATCCCATCATCCCGATCCAGCCGCCCAGTGTTTGCGTGTCCGCGTACTTGACGCCGTCGGAGTAGTAGGCGCGCATCGCCGCGTAGTACTGACGCATCTGGGGCGTGTCGATGCCGGACCATCCCCATCCGTTGTTGTCGGTGAACGCGCCGCTGCAGGGCGGACCGCAGTTGTCGGTGGCCGCGCGCCCCCACGCGGACTTCGTGACCCACGGGACCTTCCACGACTGGCGCGCGGCGGCCTGCATTCCGAACACCATAGTCACGTTCGAGGCGCTGAAAACGGCGTTCGCTTTGGCGTCTTTCATCGCGGCAATGAAGGAGTCCATGCGCGTGACCGACTCTTCTTGTGCCGCCACGTACTGCTGGCTCACGACCTTGTACTCGGAACCCTTGGACTCCCACACCTTCTTGAACTCCGCTGCGCGATATCGGTCCATCGAGACGTCCAGCGAAACGGTGGCGACCCAGTACGGATGCTGCGGATTCGGCAGCTTCCCAGCTGCTTGCCACTTCGCGTTCACCAGCGACATCCAACCCGCCCACATCTGAACAGCGTCGTCGTTGCGAATCGTGAAGTAGACGCTCCAGGGCGTCTGCGCGTTGCTCCACGTCATCGATTCGTCGCCGGTGCCGCTCCAGCCCTGAATCAGCGGGACCTTCTTCTCGTTCAGGTACTTCAGCGCCGGACCAAGCCCGTAGGTATTCATGTACGTGTTCACGATGGCAAACACGCCCTTTTGCTCGACCAGAGCTTTCGCGGCCAGCAAGACCTCTGCTTCGCAATTGGTGCATGCGGTCTGCAGGATGAGCTTCACTTTCCGGCCGTTGATCCCCCCGCGCGCGTTGAGCATGTTCACGTAGGCCTGAGTCGACCGGTATACGGGCCGCCCCAGTTCCGCCATGGGTCCATCCATAGGGACGATGATGCCGATCTTGATCTCACTTGCCGTGACCCCGGGCGCGCTCGCGTAGTTCGCCTTCCCCGTTCTGCCGGCTCTTCCAGGAACAAAAACCGAACGCGGGGCCGCTGCCGAAGACGACAGAGCCTTCCCCTTCAACGCGGGAAGCGGCGGCAGGGTCTCTGTAACCTCGTAGTTGATGGCGACCCTTCGCGGCTGGAAGAAGGCGCACGACGGCAGAAGTGTCGCGAGCGCAAGTGAAAACGCGGCAACACCAACTCTGAAAGTCCTGATACGTGTAATCACAGCGGGGCTCTCATCTCCCTTGTCCACAAAGTTCTACACGCGCGCGCCTCATCCTCCACGATCACCCACCTGCAAAACTCTTCACCCGAGGGTTTCTACGCTTCGGAAACGCGAGGCCGTGGTCGGCCGGACTTCTCAGACCTCGGACATAACCTCCATCATCAGCGTGTCGTTGGTCCCGTCCATGATGGTGAGCAGGGATGCGTCACGCATGTACTTCTCCAGCTTGTAATCGCGCGTGATCCCGTAACCTCCTAAAACCTGGACCATCTCGGCGGTGTGCTTGACGGCCAGATTTGTCGAGACGATCTTGGCCGTCAGGCTCGTGCGGAAGTCGCCGGGGAAGTTGTTGGCGGAGTGCCAACTCCCCTTCCACAGCAACGTCCGGCAGGTCTCGATCGCCGCCTGGATTTCGAACAGCTTCTTGGCGACGAGTTGATGCTTGATGATCGGCTTGCCCCACTGAACGCGCTCCTTGGCGTACTCGAGCGCCTCCTCGTACGCAGCACGCATCAAGCCGACCGCCATGTACCCGGTCCCAAGGTTCCCGACGGTGACGATCGCGTGGTGAAGCATCGGGTACGCATCACTCGGGGGAAAGATCATCTGATCCTCGGGAACAAACACATCGTCGAAGGAGAGCGTCGCTTGGTTGAGCGCGCGCAGACCGATGCGATCCTCCGCCTTGCCTTGCTGTACGCCCTCTGCGAACGCATCCGTCACGAACATCCCGGAACCGCGCAGGCCTTTGTCGCGCTCCACGCAAGCAAAGACGACAAGCGCCTTAGCCAAGCCGCCGTTGGAGACAAATGCCGACTTCGCACCGTTCAGAACGTACCCACCCTCGGTCTTCGCCGCGGTCGTTCGGTGGTGAACCGATAGGTCGTCGTAGTTCTTGCCGTCGGAGCCGACCATCGGCTCACTGCTACCCCACGCGGTCAGCCATGTTCCTGTGGTGTCGGCACAGAACGGCTCAACGTAGCGCTCGATCAACCTGGTGTTGTGTTGAGCAATGAACGCGATCAGCGCAGGCACGACCGAACTCGCCATTAGAGATGCGGCGAATCCGCAGCCGTACCGCGCCACTTCTTCCCAGACAGGACCGGTCGTCGTCGGTCCCAACCCAAGGCCGCCGTATTGCTCGGCGATTCCCATCTTGTGCAGCCCCATCTCGAACGCGGCCGCCATGGCATCGCGATACTCCGGACTGCGGAACGCAGCGTCCGGATCGGAAATGCGGTCGACCGCGATCTCCGCAGGCTCCAACTGCTTGCGGCCGAACTCGCGCACGGCCTCGATAATCTCAAGCTGTTCGGGCGTTTGAGAGAAATCGATCATGATGCATCGCTCCCGCTGTAGAAGTCCGTCATCTTGAAGTAGTGCGGCAGGAATGCCTCGGCGTCCACCGACCCCAGGACGCGGCCGGGCAGCATTGTGTTACTGCTCTCGATGGCAAAGGCGACCAGAGGCGTCATGTCCGCGAACTCGCTCCACGGATCCGCCTCGGACGCTTGGAACCGAACGTTCGGCGTACCGATCGCTATCGACCTCGCATTGATTTCGGTTTGCTGCGAAGCCAGCAACACGGGGCCGTCGAAGCCGGGCTCAAGGTCGATGCGTGGAGACGCCTTGAACAGGAACGTTGGACCGGTCGGCGGCAACTCCGGGAGCGTTTGCTCCAAGGCGATGTCGATCTCGATGAATCGCACTCCGCGACGCTCCACAGATCCCGACGCGCGCGTTTCGTTCCGCTCGAAACGGATGGTCGCTTCCTTCTTTGGGAACCCGAAGATGTCCCGGCCGTTGTAGAGGCGGTTGGGATCGCTGTCTATCGGCATCGACAGGCAGTACGAACCAGCCTGTCCCCGGTACTTGCAGCGCAGGAACAGGGCCGCCTCGCGGTACCCCGGCCCAAGGTTCGTCTCGCCGTACTCGGCGATGAAGATCAAGCCCCCGGGCAAGTCGGCCTGCTCGAGCGGCGGAGGCAGACAAGCAGCGGTCTTTTCGGGATCCGCGGCGAACATCACCCCCAGCATCTCGGCGTGAGGGAAATCGCGCGTCTTTAGCGCGTAGTAATCGGACAGCTCTCGTTCTGTCTTGACGAAACCCACAGGCTCCCCCCTGTCGTGAAACGGCTCTCGCTTACGAGAAGTCTTTCATTACCTTCCACTGACTTCGCTGCGCTTTTCGGATCGACCACATCACCATCGCCGGCGACAGACGGTATGCCGCCGCCCCGATCTTGCCCACAGGAGTGAAGACCACTCGGTTCTTGCGCTTGTCGATCATCTCGACGATCAACTCGGCCGCGCGCGCCTGGGTGTGATGCGCGGGTCGATCGGGCAGGACTCCACTGCCGTCGGCCGCAAGGATCCGTTTCTCGGGATCGTGTTCGGTGAAGCCGAGGTGCGCGACTCCAATGTGCACGCCGCTGAGTTCGAGCCGCAGCGATTCGGCCAGACCGTTCATGCCGCCTTTGGCGGCGCAGTAGATCGACGCGCCCGGCATTCCAAAGATCCCGGCAATGCTTGAGACGAAGACAATCGAGCCGCGCGCCGCGCGCACATGCTCCACCGCCGCGCGGCTGACGTAGATGCCTCCGAGCAAACTCGACGACAAGACCGAGTGACAGGTCTGCGGCGAGAGATCGGCGAAGTTCCCACGCATCGACAGCCCCGCGTTGTTGACCACGATGTCGAGTCCGCCGAAATCGCGAACGGCGGTATCTACCATCCCAAGAGCGTCCTCGTACACGCCTACGTCTCCGGCCACGGCCGAGACCGTCGATCGGATCGCCCGCAACTCCGCGAGCGACCGCTGCAAGCGATCGTTCCCGCGAGCAGTGATGACGACGTTCGCCCCTCGCCGCAGAAACGCAGAGGCCGTCGCGAAACCCACCCCCCGGCTGCCGCCGGTGATCAGAACCGTCTTTCCCGCATGAGTGTTCAAAACACGCTCCGTCATATGTGTCCGTACTCCCGCAAGGCCTGTACCGACTCGTCGATGGCCTGCTCTAGGGACGTCTGCGGCATCGACAACTCGGTGATGGCTTTGCTCGAGTCGTAGTAAGTGCCCATGCACGCCATCCGAGCCATCGTGCGGTTCAACGCCGCAGGCCGTCGCGAGATCGCCTGAACGGCGGACCCTGCGGACCCGGCGGCCAGCACGACCGCCTTCGGCAGCACGAGCCGGGGTGGCTCCCTGCCGACCGCGCGCGCCACCAGCGCGAAGAACTCCAGGTAGCTGACGTTCGTGCCGCCAAGCAAGTAGGTCTCACCGGTCCGCCCTCGCTGTAGCGCGCTCACCATGCCGCGCGCCACGTCGCCGACGTGAGCGAAGTTCCGTCCCCCCGGCGACGTGAAGCGCATGTTACGCCGAACGAACTGACGGATGAGTTCCCCCGAACTCGGTCGCTCGTCAAAGGCTCCCAGCATGAACGTCGGTGCGACGACGACGGCATCCAACCCGTCGCACGCAACCCGATCCAGCACATGCTTCGATGCATCCGCTTTGGATTCGGCATAGGCGACGCCTTTGTACGCCAAGGGGAAGCCGGAACGCTCATCTCCGGGCGATTCCTTCGAGCCGTACCGGAACGAACTGGCGGACCCCGTATGAATGAAGCGCCCAACGCCCGCGCGCACACTCGCTTCGACGACGCGCCTGGTGCCCTCCGAGTTCACGCGCCACATCAACGCGTCGGGCGCGCGCATGTCGGTCAACCCGGCGCAGTGCAACACTGCCCCACAACCCCGCAAAGCCGCGTTCAGCACCGACGGATCCTCGTCCAGCAAATCACCCTGCACGATCTCGGCTTCGAGACCGTCAAGCGTCCGCGCCTTACTGTCGCGCATCACGAACGCGCGCACCTCGTACCCATCGGCCAGCAGCGCGCGCACCAGATTAGCGCCGAGCAGCCCGTCCGCCCCCGTCACTAGAACCTTCATCCCCGGCCCCCGCCATCATCCATGCAGACGCACCCCGAACCCGCGCTCTTCGAACTGCGCTGAGATCCGCTCAACATCCACCGGCAACTCGCTCGACAAATCCCGGTAGTCGGCAAGCCGCCCGAGCGACTCGTACTTTCCCTTCGCCCAGCCGTGATAGGGCATCAAATGCGTTTCCCCCGAATACCCGGCAGCCACGAGAAACGCGGCGATCGCTTCGATGTCCTCGGCTTCGGTGTTGAACCCGGGAATCAGCGGAATCCGCGGAGTCACGCGACCCGAGCCGACGACGCCGATGAGCGCCGCGAAATTCTCAAGGATGGAGCGATTTCCGGTTCCGGTTCCCGCGCGATGCTTCTCATCGTCGACGTGCTTGATGTCGAAGAGGAACAAGTCCGTAACGTCCGCCAGCGGCTGCAACAACTCCCGCGGGAACAGGCCGGCCGTCTCGAGCGCCGCACGCACGCCCCGCGCGCGCAAAGCTCCCAACAAAGCGAGAAGGAACTCCGGTTGGGTCGTAGGCTCCCCGCCGGTCACCGTGACGCCGCCCTCGGATTCAACGAAGAACTCAAGGTCGGCGGTCGCGCGCTCGACCGCCTGTTCAACCGAGACCTCCTCACCGACGCGCAGGAACGCGCCTTCGGAGCAGACATCCACACAACGACCGCAGCCGTCACACTCGGCAAGATCCCACTGCAGCGTCTTCCCGCGCAGCCGGACGGCCTTGGGGTCGCAGACCTTCAAACACTCGCCGCAGCCGTCACATCGCGAGGCAAGAAAGCGGACCTCCGGAACTTTCGCTTGGGACTCGGGGTTGTGGCACCAGAAGCACCGCATCGGGCATCCCTTGAGGAACACTCCGGTACGGATGCCGGGGCCGTCGTAGACGCAGTAACGCTGGACGTCGAAGATGAGCCCGGTGGGCGATTCAGCAGGCATGCTCGGACCTAGCGATGATCTCGTCCTGGATCTCTCTACCCAGATCGACGAAATAGGTGCTGTAACCTCCGACCTTCACGATCAGATCCTTGTATTGCTCCGGCGTGCGCTGGGCGGCCTGCAGAGTCTCGGTGTCGACGACCGTCGGCTGCATCTGCGCGCCGCCCAAGCGGAAGTAAGTCCGGAGCAACGCGACCCACGTTCGACGAGCATCCTCGTGCTCGCCGATTCCGGTCGGGTGGAACCGGATGTTGACCGCGCACCCCATGATGTCGCGATGCGGCAACGTAGCCACGCTACGCAGCACGCCGGTAACGCCGGCCTCTTCGACGTTGTACGGGTTGCAGCTTGCCGCGTAAGGAGTCGCAGCCTTTCGACCATCGGCGCTCGCAATCGACAATCGTCCATCGATGGTGTGCGTCGTCATGCTGATCGCGTACGCGACGACGGGCCCGTTCTTTGCGTTGCGATACCGGTACGTCTCGCTCACGAGACCGTCCATGATCCTTCGCGCAATCTCATCGCTCTCCGCACAGCCGTTGCCCCACTTGCCCTTCAGACGCTTGATCTGGCGGTACAACCCCTCATGCCCGACGAAGTTGGCATCAACCGCGGCCAGCACCTGCGCGCTCGAAAACCTCTGCTGCTCGAAGACGAGCTTCTTGATTGCGTACAGCGCGTCCGTGGTGTTGGCGATGGAGTTGATGAACGAGATCCCCGTCAAGTCGTAGCAGGCCCCTCCGCGCGTGACGTCCGCAGCCGAGTCGAGACACCCGTCAATGAATGCCGAAATCAGCGGTGCCGGCAGGATCCGCGCATATAGGCGATCGCGGAGGTTCGAGGCGTCCACGATTCGCGCGACGGCCGCGCGAGCCTGCTCGAGGTACGCCTCGAGCAACTCGTCGAAGGATCCGAATGCACCGGGATCTCCGGTCGCCGGGCCTTCCCCCGACATGATCCCCATCGGGGTGCGCGCGTCTCCGTTCCGCAAAGTGATATCCAGCAGCCGCGACAGCAGCATCGCCGTTGCGCTCATGCTGCCGGTCTTGCCCGGGCAGGTCGCCTCAACGCACCCCATGATCGCGTAGTTGCGAGCGTCGGCTTCGATGAAACCGCGGCGCAGCATTGCCTCGACGTGCGTGTCGTCGTTGAACAGCGAGAAATTCGAGGTCCCGTCGTGCAGGCACTCGGCTATCAACAGCAGCAAATCGTCAGGGGTCTGCCGACTGATGCGAACCGAGATGTTCGTGACCGCGCGTGATCGATGAGCCGCGCGGACGAAGACATAGGTCAAGTCGTTGGTCGCGTCCGAACCGTCGGAGCGCATCCCGGC
The DNA here is from genome assembly GCA_041658565.1 of Actinomycetota bacterium. Classification (NCBI taxonomy): domain Bacteria; kingdom Bacillati; phylum Actinomycetota; species Actinomycetota bacterium. The sequence goes on from JBAZZY010000007.1 coordinate 96,415, forward strand.
GAGCGTCACCGGCGACGACCCAAAGAACCGATGGTAGAAGTTGCCCAGGATGTTGGATTCGGGCCGGATGTTCTGCGACATGATCTTGAGCAGCAGCTCTTCGATCAGCGCTTGAGCGGATTCCGGATCGGTCCTGCCTTCGGCGAGATCTCGCTCGTAGTACGGATACAAGTCCTGATCGAGCCGACCAAAGCAATGAAGGTTGACCGGGTGCGCCAGCTCGACGGCCGTCTTGACGGTCCACGCCGACTGGACGGCCTCCGCAAACGTCCGCGCCGGATGCTCCGGAACCCGCAGGCAGATATCGAGCATTCCCTCGAGCGCGCGACGGCGTTGCGGGTCGGATTCGCCCTCCATGCTGCCGCGGACGCATTCGGCAAGCCTCCGCGCGAACACCCCGACTCCGTCGAGTGCAAGATCCATGGCCTGCAGCGTGTCGATTTGCTCCGCCGTCAGGCCGGAATCGTCGAGTCGATGACGCACCTGCGCGCGCAAACCCTGCAAGCCCCACTTCAACACGCTCGCGTAGTCCAGGATCACATGCCCCTGGATCGTCGAGATGGTGGCCGCGGTCGACAGCATCAGCACCTGGCGCGACGTGTTTCCCGGCGCGGCCATCGCGAACTCGAGCGTGTCTCGCGTGATGAGTCCCGCCTGTTCCAGTTCGACCTGCAAATGATCGACCAGCGTCCGGGATTCCCAATACGGCAGAAGATCCCGAAGTAACTCGCGCCGGTCGGCGTCGGAGATGTCGAACGGGTTGATCTTGCGCGAAGCGAGCGTCTTCAGACCCAGGTCCAGCGGTGCCGCGCCCGCCGCGCGCGCGCCGCGCTGCTCCCGCAAAAAGGCTCTCAGGCCGCGTCGCCGAAGCAAATACGAGCCGACCGAGACCGCCGCGCGCGCGCGCGCCGCAACCATGTCGCGCAGGCGTAGCTCCGTCCGCAGCACGGTGTTGAAAACCCCACGCTCGATATCGATCGGCATGCCGAAGAAGCCTTCGGTCCAGTGGCCGGCGATGCGGTCGTCGGGATCCACATAGTGATCCATATGCTCGTAGACGTTGTGCATCGCGGTGGCAACGCGCATCTGCGCAGACAGCCCCATGTCCTCAGTCGCACGCCAGCTTTGGGTGTACAAACGCGCGCGCTGCACCGACAGCACCGCGCGACCCGACTGATAGCGTTCGCGCAACCGATCGATGCGCTCGGTCTCGGAGTGTCCACCCACCGGACTCATGCTCCTTCCTGCCGATCGACGCCTTCGCGCTCCAGCGCGTCCAGCGTCGTGTCGAGCATCCAGCGAATGTGACGCTTGCGCTCCAAGATGCTCCGCTCGGACAACGGGTCTTGTCCGAGCAGCCCTTCGAGCACCTTCGCGTACGAGAAGTACGTGATGATCGCTCCGTAGAAGCTCACCGCCAGGTGCTCGGCAGCCAGGGGGCCGCTCGCAGTCACAGGGAACGCCTCGCGAATGGCCGGCAACCCGAGCCCCAGGATCGAGCCCATCCTGGCCACGATCCGATCCATCCGCGGCCCACCGGCCGCCTCCCGCTGGACGATCCTGAAGAAGTTGGGGTTCTCTCCGAGGAAGTCGATGTACGCATCGACCAAGCGGTGCATCCTTTCGCGGACGTCGCCCTCTCCGTGCAGCGCCGCCACCAACGCGGACGTCAACCGCGCGTAGTAGCGATCGAGCACACCGTCGAGCAGGCCTTCCTTGCCGCCGAAGTGATAGTGGATCAGCGCCTTGTTCGCGCCGCTGGCTTCGGCGATCTCCCGCGTCGTGGCACCCTCGAATCCCAGCCTGCCGAACAGCAGGTCGGCCGCATCCAAAATCTCGTTCTTTGTTTCGACCGCCATGGGGCTCCCGTTCCACGATTCAACCGGCCGACCAATTAACTCTACACTTGGAAGTTCCATTTGAGCAAGGAAAACCGATTGCCCATTTCGTCATAGAACGGACCTTTCGGTAGACATCGCAGTGATCCCGGATACACTCGCCCGATGGACAGAGGAGTGACCGGATCCATCGCGGCCTGGGTCGAGCAGCTCGACTACACCGACATCCCTCCGGCGGTTCGCGAAGCGGCCGCCATGCAGCGCGCAAGCGTCCTCGGGGCCGTCCTAGCCGGCGCCCGCAGCGAGGTCGCCGTCCGCGTACGTGAAGCCGCCGTGGACTGGGGTTCGGGCGAGGACTCGACGGTTTTCCCCGGCGGGCCGCGCGCGCCACTGCACTCGGCCTGCTACGCCAACGCGGTCGCTTCGGTGGCCTTCGACTTCGACGACTACCTCGTTGCCGGGCACACCGGACACTCCGCGGTGCTTGCCCCGCTCGCCTTCGGTGAGATGCTCGGAGCCTCCGGGCGCGACGTCGTGACCGCTCAGGTCGCCGCGAACGAAGTTGCCGGCCGCCTTGGAGCGGCCTTCTTGCTGGGGCCGCACAACGGCCAGATGTGGACCTACATCCACGCGATCGCCGGAGCGGTTGTGGCCGGACGCTTTCTCAAACTAGACGCCGGACGCCTCGCCGACGCGATCGGCATCGCGCTCGCGCAACCTCCCTACCCACTGGCTCCGGCGTTCTTCGGACCCGATTCCAAAGCCACGCTCGCTTCCGGCCCCCTCGTCGAAGGAATCCGCGCCGCGCAGCTGGCGGCGCGCGGACTCACCGGCGCGCCGGATCCAATCAGTGGTGCCGGCGGGATGCTCGAACGCATCGCGACGCGCGGATTGCCGTTCGCGTTCGAAGCCCTCGGCTCCGCATGGGTCACTCAATCGCTTGCATTCAAGATCTACCCCGGCTGCGCGTACATCGACACGCCGGTGGACGCCGCATGCGTGATCCGCGACGAGTTCGCCCGCGCCAAGGGACGCTCGCTCACACCGGCCGACGTCGATTCCGTTCGCGTGGAGGCAACGTTGTTCACCGATGGGATGGAGCAGATGAGTGCACCCCATCGAACGGATAGCGAGTTGCGCGCAGCCGACGTCAACTTCTCGGTTGGTCTGTCGCTCGGCGTGTTGATCGCCTGTGGCGAGATCTCGGTGGAAACGCTGTCGACCACATCACTGGCACAGAACCAAGATGAGATTCGCGCGGTTGCGCAGCGAGTGCATGTCGAGCAAAGCATGGAGATGAACGGAGCGCTGGGCGGCTTGAACGAGATCGGCATCGACATGCTCCGCTTGTTCGACCCCGCCTACCAGCCGACGCTGGAGGGCGTGGACTTCGGCAAGTTCCGCATGCGCTTCCCGTCACGAGTCACCCTAAAGACGGCGTCGCGGGACGAGTTCGTGGCCGAAGTGGCGACACCGCGCGGCGCGCCGGGGCGTCCCGTCGAGGAAACGCGCGCGCTCGTGGCGGAGAAGTTCCTCGCAGGCGCGCGCCCGGTGTTACGCGATCCGGACGCCGCGCTCGAAACGGTGCTCGGACTAGACGACGCTTCGAACGTCCGCACAGCGGTCGAGTCCTTCCGAACGCCCTGACTCGCGTCAGTCGTCGTATCGCGAGGCCTGCATGCGGAACAACTCGGAGTAGCGGCCACCGGCCGAAATCAAGGAATCGTGCGACCCCGCTTCCTCCACATTCCCCTCGTGCAACACGACGATGAGATCCGCCATGCGTACGGTCGAGAACCGGTGCGACACCAGCAGAGTCACGGGCTTGTGACCGTCGGCCGGACGAGCCATCTCGGCGAACCGCTCGAAAACGTCGTGCTCGGCGCGTGCGTCCAGACTCGCGGTGGGCTCGTCCAGCACGACCACGGCCGGATCGGCCCGCATCGAGCCGCGCGCGAGGGCGAAACGCTGCCACTCACCCTCGGACAGATCGTGCCCGTCCTCGAATTGGCGGCCAAGTTGGGTGCGAAGTCCCTCGGGGAGTTTGGCCAGGATGCGGTCGGCGCCGGCGAAGCGCACCGCGCGCTCGACCGCCTCGGTATCCTCGATCCGCGAGAGGTCGCCGACCCCCACGACTTCACTCGCAACAAACTGGAACCGAACGAAGTCCTGGAACGCCGAACTCAAGCGCGCGCGCCAGTCTTCGAGGTCGATGTCGCGCAGGTCGACTCCGTCGACCAGAATCCGGCCCTGCGTCGGATCGTAGAACCTGGAAAGCAGCTTCACGATGCTGGACTTGCCGGCACCGTTCTCGCCTACCAACGCAACGGTCGATGATGCCGGCAGAAACAGCGACACGCGATCCAGAACCGTCTTTTCGGTCCCGGGGTAGGAAAAGGTCACGTCCTCGAACGTGATGCCTTCGCGAATTACCGGCGGCGCCGGCAGCGCGGTCTCGCGCGCGCGCACGGTGAGCGCCGGCCGGTAGTTCAGCAGCCACAGGTATCGCTCCCCCATGTAGCCAAGCTCGGCGATCCCCGCGACGAGTTCCGCGGCCATCTCGACGTGCCCGATCATCAGTCTGGTCACCTGAATGCCGAGCGCAATATCCCCGGCCGTCGCGCGCCCGTTCAGCGCTTCAACGCCCAGGAAAGCGATCGCCAGCGTCAGCGACGTCCCGTACAGAACTCCGCCGAGCGTCGAGGAAGCCGACTGCTTCAGGCGCGCGCGGAACATGCGGCGCACGAACGCGTCGGAAAGGCGTCGGTGCTCGGACAGCAGGTGGTCGCGCAGGCCGAACAATCGAATCTCTTTGGCGCCGGTCTGGCCGGTCGCGAGCCGAAGGTGATGGTCGGCCAGCCGTTGATCGGGGGCGGCTTCGTCGAACATCGACCAGTGCTTTCGGAAAGCGCGGAACTGGATCCACGCGCTCGGGATCATCACAACGGGCAGCAGCGCCAAGACCAAGTGGATCGAGCCGAGCAAGATGGCCCCTGCGACCATCCCGATGATCACATATACCCCGGAGTTGATGGTTTGCAGCAACTGCGCCGGGATCCACTGACGCTCGCGAACCTGCTTCATCCGATCGGCGAACGCCGAGCGCTCCAGATGGTCCAGGCCCGGCGCCCCCGAAGAAATCGCCATCAGTCGCAAGTCGACCTCGTGGCTGATGCGGTCGGCCATGTCCACTTGCAGCAGCGCATTCAGGTCCTGCAACAACGTCGCGCCGGCGGCAATGGCCAAGAACAAAGCACCGAAGACCAGCGCGCGCGCCGAGCTGTGGCCCCGACCGGCACCGACGGCGTCGACGACCGATCCAACAACCCAGGCATTCACCGCGCCGCTGAGCCCGAGCAAGAACATGATCGAGAACAGCGCGACGGCACGGCCGCGCGCTGCCGCCCACGACATCTCGAAGATCGAGCCATACACGCGCACAACCCGCCCGAGGCTTGCGCGCGCCGACTCCTTCCTCCGGGGCTCACTCATTCCAGCACCCCGGTGGTCCGGTAATGGTCGGCCTGCAACCGGTACAACTCGGCGTAGTGGCCGGCGTGCGCGAGCAAACTCGCGTGCGTTCCGTCCTCAACCACGCACCCGCGGTCAAGGAACACGATGCGTTCGGCCATGCGCACAGTCGAGAACCGGTGGGAAACCAGAAGCGTCGTGCGTCCGTGCGACAGTGCCGCGAAGTGCTCGTACAACTCGTGCTCCAGGCGCACATCGAGCGAAGCCGTCGGCTCGTCCAACACCAACAAGTCCGCGTCTCGTCCGAGTTGCGACATCATCGCGCGCGCCAGCGCGATCCGCTGCCACTGACCACCGGACAGATCCACGCCGTCGAACGCGCGCGATAGCGGAGTCTCCCAACCCGAAGGCAACCCTTCGATCTCCTCGAGCACGCCGACGCGTGATGCCGCCTCACGCAACAACTCGTTCTCCCCTCGCCTCTCGACCGCCCCGAACCCGACGTTGTCTCGGGCGGAAAGCTCGTAGCGAGTGAAGTCCTGGAAGATGCAAGCGAGCCTGCGGCGGTAGTCCTGCAAATCGAACTCGCGCACGTCGATCCCGTCGAGGGTGATGCGACCCTCGGTCGGATCGTAAAACCTGCACAACAATTTGATTAGCGTCGTCTTCCCGGCGCCGTTCTCACCAACGAGCGCGATCGACTGCCCTGCGGGGATAAACAGGTCAACGCCCTCGAGAATCCACCGCTCGGTTCCCGGATAACGGAACCGGACGCCTTCAAAGCGAAGCCCGGATCGCTCGATTCCATGCGCGGAAAGCGTCCCCGAGGCATCCATGCGCGGATCGGTCCGCGCGATATCGAACAACCGCATCACGTAGGGGAGCATGTAGTTGACCCGGCGAATCCACGCTGCCGCCTGAAACACCGCACTAGTTGCGGTCAGGATCTGCACGGCGGCCATCGACACGGCGAAGAACTCCCCGACCGACAGGCGCGGCGGCGTCGCCAGCGCCGCGCGCAGCATCGACCAGTACGCGATGGCCAAACCCGCCACCGCCACCGCATGCAGCACCAGCACGTACAGCGTCCCGATCCGTCGTTGACGCCATGTCTCGCGCATCCCCTGGAGGTAGTGATGATCCTGGCGAGCGATGGCCCAGTCCTTCATGCCGAAAAGGCGGATCTCCTTGGCGGGCTCGAGGTCCAGCGACAAGCTACGGTAGTAGCTCGACCGGCGGATCTCGGGGGAGTCCTGCCACAGCGCCAGACCCTGGCTCTTGACGCGGTTGAACGCGGCGAACCCCGCCGGAATCGCAGTCCCAAGCAGCAACGCCGGAACCCACCCCGCAAAGCGCCCTGCGACCCAAACCAGCGAGACGCTTTGCACGGCCTGTTGGACGGTCTGGCCGAGGATGAAGATCGTCTGCGCCGGCGCCCAGTTGATCCACTCCGAGACTTCGAGTTTGTCGCGGAAACGAGGGTCCTCGAAGTGCGCAATTCCCGGAGTAGCAGTAACTCCCTCCATCACGCGACGCGAGAGCAGCGCAGCGAACTTCCGGCCCAGCCCGAACTGGAAAGCGCCCTTGATCGGCTTCACCACCTGACTGCCGGCGATCACAACGCCGAGCACAACCAGGGCGTGCCGCGCGTCGTGCCATGCCTGAGATGAAGCGCCCAGTCGCGCAGCCTCCGGCAGCAGCGTTACGAAACGACCCGTCTGCAGAAGGATGATCGCCGGCACGATCCCTTCCAGAACCGTCCCGACGAACATGACGACCGCAAAAGCAGGCGCCGCGCGCGCGGACAGCACCACCACGCGCACATTCGCGCGTAGCTCCTCCCGCCACGACGGCTTGTCGTCTCCGACCGGCCGCTTCACTCGGACGACCTCGCGACGCCGTCGGTCGGATCCCGGTACGTGAGCGCGGCAAGGCCCAGCAACGGCGCCTCAGCATCCTCTTCCGCCTCGTCCCAGAACTCCCGGATGAGTTCGGCCATTCGGCGCGCGAACTCCGCGGCGTGCTCGGCGGAGATCCGCCGGCTTCTGGTCTCAAACCACCGCGCCTGGTCCGGCCAAGTCGCAACGCTCGTAGCCACTTCCTGGCGCACGGCGTCGAGTCCGGCGGTAACAAGAGCCGGGAACATGTCCGGCCCGGGGCGCAAGCTGAACACGCGCGCCACCGCCCGGTAGTACTTCTCGACGTTGCCGCCCTTGACGTTGGTTCGAACCAAGCGAATGAGTCGTTGCCCAAGCAGGACGCGCACGTGGTAGAGCACCTTCGCCTGCGACTCACCCAGTCGGCCGGCAATCTGCTGGTTCGTCGCCGGCGCCTCCGCCAGGATGGCCAGGATCTGGTTGCGCAGCGGATCCGTGAACGCCTTGAGCTGCTCGGGGGTACGCACGACGTGAACTGCCTTCGGCTCGCCCTTGGGGTGCGCGCCGTCCTGACTTCGCCTGGTTCCCACGAATGCTTAGGATTCCCTAAGCGGTTGAACATGTCAAACCCGTTTGTCCGGAACGTTCACACGCAGTGCCGTCGGGCCGCACCGACGCAGACGAGCACTACAATCCGGGGCCGACCAGGAGCCAAGACGTGAAACAGTACGAACTCTTCATCGACGGCGACCACACGGCGGCCGCGTCGCGAGGAACGATCGAGTCGATCGACCCGGCGACCGGCGCGGTCGTCGCGCGCGTCGCGCGCGCCATGCCGACCGACGCGCGCCGGGCGATCGCGGCGGCGCGCGCGGCTTTCGACGACGGTCGCTGGAACTCTCGTCCGCTGGAGTGGCGAACCGAAGTCTTGCTGTCGGCCGTCGAACTCCTCTGGAGTCGCCGGTCACAACTGGCCGAGTTAGAGGCCCTCGACACCGGCATTCCCATCCGCACGACCACGGCCATGATTGCGTCCGCACTTCACCAAGTCCGAGACCTGGTGAACATCGCTGCCGGCATCTGCACGGTCGAACCCTTGCCCCACAACGAGTTCCCCTCGCCGGTTCAGAACCTGCTGATGCGGGATCCCTACGGGGTGTGCGCCGCCATCGTTCCGTTTGCGTCCCCGTTCGCGACCGCGGCGTGGAAAGTCTTCGCAGCGCTTGCGATGGGGAACACCGTCGTGCTCAAGCCCTCCCCTTCGACGCCGTGCACGGCGATGGAATTGGCGGTCGCACTCGACGAGTCGGGCTTGCCTCCCGGCTGCCTGAACGTGCTGTGCGGGGCCGACGCGCGCGTCGGAGAGGAACTTGTCACCAACACGCTCGTCGATCACGTTGCATTCACAGGATCAACCGACACCGGGCGCACGATCGGCCGGATCGCGGCCCAGACCGTGAAACGCGTGACGCTTCAACTCAGCGGCAAGAGCGCCAACATCCTGCTCGACGATGCGGACCTCGACGTCGCCGTCCCAGGCGCCCTGTGGGCGATCTACCTCGCTGCGGGCCAAACCTGCCGGGCAGGCTCACGACTGCTCGTTCCGAGGAAGATGGCCGAAGAAGTCACAGACCGAATCGTGTCGGCCGCAACTCAACTTCGCGTGGGCCCGACGCTCGAATGGGATACCGACTTCGGCCCGCTGGCCTCCCGCGCACAACTTGAGCGCGTCGAGCGTTACGTGAGCGTCGGACGGACCGACGGAGCGGCGCTCGCGTGCGGAGGTCACCGGCTGGCGGAGGAAGCCCTGACCCACGGCTTCTACTACGCGCCGACTGTGTTCACGGCCGTTCGCAACGACATGCGCATTGCGCAAGAAGAGATCCTCGGCCCCGTCCTGTCCGTCATTCCCTACGCCGATGTCGAAGAGGCCGTCGCGATCGCGAACGCAACGATTTACGGGCTTGCCGGCGCAGTCTGGAGCCGCGACGTGCCGCGGGCCTTGTCGGTGGCGCAGCGCCTGCGCGCGGGAACGGTGTGGATCAACGACTACCACATGCTCACAGCAACGGCACCTGTCGGTGGATACGCGCAGTCGGGGATCGGCAAGGAACTAGGAATCGCCGGCTGCCTTGAATACGCGCAGTCGAAACACGTCTGGGTGGATCAAGGCCGGACGCTCGAATCCCACACATGGACGCCGGTCATCGGAATCGACCGCATCTTCGGCGTCACCGCCGAGTAGCCGCGATCAGCGGTGACGGAAGGTGATGCGTCCGCGAGTCAAGTCGTAGGGCGACAATTCGACCTTTACGCGGTCGCCCGGGACGAGCTTGATGTAGTGCTTGCGCATCTTCCCTGAGATGTGCCCGAGGACGATCGGTCCATTGTCGAGCTGGATCCGGAACATCGTGTTGGGCAGGGCCTCGGTCACCAGGCCATCGATCTCAATGGCATCTTCCTTCTGAAGGCCGGTGCGCTGAAGTTGTTTCTCGCGCTGCGCCGCACGTGAGG
>JBAZZY010000008.1 GCA_041658565.1 Actinomycetota bacterium
CTCGGATGGAAACGAGGTCGAGGGCGACCAGCGTGTCCTTCATCCAGAACTCGCGGGGCGCGACGTCTCGCCACACGAACAGCATCCCGGTGCCGGTCGGAACGTTGGTGCGGCCCGACAGGCCGGTGCCTTGCTCGGCGAGCGTGCGCGCCACCTCCACGGTGAACCTGGCCCCGCGGCCGCCGGAGTCGAAGCGGATCACCGTCCGGCCTTCGGGCGCGCGCCCGCACCCGGCCATCACCACGACCAAGAACACCGCCATCACCACGCGTCGCACGGTTCTTACCCTACGCGCGCCGCGTGACTCGTTGACGGCATCGGGCCGCCCTCGTACGGTGCCGCCATGCATGTAGCCGTCACCGCAGTGGGCGTCGATCGCCCCGGAATCGTCGCCGCCGTCACCAAGGTTCTCTTCTCCTTCGGGGCCAACATCGAGGACTCCCGCATGGCGATCCTCGGCGGGCACTTCGCCATGGTGCTCATCGTGGCGACACCCGAGGGGGGAGATCCTGCCGCGCTCGAGGCTGCCCTTGCCGAACCCGCCACCCGGTTGGACCTGATGGTGACGGTGCGCCCGGTCGCCGAGGCCGCGCACGCCACCCCGGGCGGGAACCCGTTCGTCGTCAGCGTTTACGGAGCGGACCACCCCGGGATCGTGGCGCGCGTCTCCGAGACGCTGGCTTCCGAGAACGTGAACATCCAAGACCTCGCCACCCATGTGATCGAAGGCGACCCGCCCGTCTACGTCATGCTGCTCGAGGTCGAGATTCCCGGCGACGCCGCGCGCGTCGAGGCCGCGCTGGCTCGGGTGGGAGCGGAGGTCGGCGTCGACGTCTCGATGCGGCCGATCGAAGCGGAAACGCTGTAGTGGCCGTTCGTCCCGTCGTCCGGTACCCCGCGCCGGTCCTGAAGCAGCGGGCGGCCGAGATCGCGCCGGGTCCTGAAGCCGAGGCACTCGCGCGCGACCTGGTCGACACGATGCTCGCGTCACCGGCCTGCGTCGGTCTGGCCGCGCCGCAGATCGGAGTTGGGGCGCGCGCCTTTTGCATGGACGTGACCGGACACAGGAAATCAATCAGTTGCCACGGCCTGGTCGTGCTGCTGAATCCCCTCATCGTCGAGCGCGACGGCGCCGAGCTCACGCGCGAAGGCTGCATGAGCGTCCCGGACTTCACGGGCAACGTCAAGCGCGCTGAGCGCATCGTTGTGCGCGGCGTCACCCCGGACGGCGTCGAACAAGAGATCGCGGCCGACGCCTTCGAGGCGCGCGCGCTGCAACACGAGATCGACCACCTGGACGGCTTGTTGTTCCTCGACCGCGTCGCCTCGCTCACGGCCGACGTGTTCGGACGCAAGCGTTACGCGCCTCCTTCCGGCTGACGCTCCTTTCCCGATCACATCACTCGGTTTCCGGCGGCCCGAAACGACAGGTGCGCGACCCGGAACCTATAATCGCCGCGAACGTCGACGCTTCGCGTCGCCTGGAAAACAAGACCATCTGAGGAGATACCCGCGATGCCAGACGGGGTACGTATCGCTCTAGGATTCGCCATCATGTTCGGCGCGCTCGGACTCGCGTCGCGCCGAATCCGCGTAGTCGTCGAGCTTCTTCGCCGCGGACGTCCCGACCCGGGACGCTCAAAGAACGTGCCGGTGAAGATCAAGGCCGAACTAGTCAAAGTCCTTGCGCAAAAGAAGCTCTTCCAGTGGTCGTTTCCGGGCCTTCTGCATGCCCTGACATTCTGGGGTTTCTTGGTTGTGCAGGTGACGCTGATCGAATCGGTCGGCGAGTTGTTCGATCCGGAGTTCAAGCTTCCTTGGATCTTCCACGGCGAGTGGATGGGCTTCGTCCAGGACTCGTTCTTCGCCCTCGTCACTCTCGCGCTGATCGGCTTTGCGATCATCCGCGTGCGCAACGCACCGAAGAAGTTAGAGCGAAAGAGTCGCTTCTACGGCAGCCACCTCGGACAGGCGTACTTCATCTTGTTCATGATCTTCATGGTCGTGGCGACCGTCGCGGTTGCGCGCGGCGCGCGCTTCGCGTTGGACACCTTGCCGTACCCGACCGGTGCGTTCGTTTCGCACGGAATCGGGATCACCATGGCCGGTCTCAGTCACAACGCGCTGCGCTGGATCGAAGACGTCGCGCTGCTGGCGCACTTGGCGGTCGTGTTCTCGTTCCTCGTGATCGTGGTGAACTCCAAGCACATGCACATCTTCACGGCACCGATCAACGTCGCGTTCGGCCGCCAGCCGCTCGCGCTCGGCGCGCTGCAGCCGATCGAGATCGACATGGAAAACATGACCGAGGACACCGTCTTCGGCGCCGGCAAGCTGGAGCACCTCACCTGGAAGCAACTGCTCGACGGCATCACGTGCACCGAGTGCGGGCGCTGCCAGTCGGTCTGCCCGGCGTGGAACACCGACAAGCCGCTGAACCCGAAGTTCATCATCACCGGGATCCGCGACGACATGTTCACCAAGGGCGACTACTTGCTCGGCAAGAAGGCCTTCGACCCGGCGTCGCCGGAAGGCCAAGACCCCGAGCACGTGATGAACAAGGCGCTCGTTCCCGGCGTCTTCAGCGAGGACGTGTTGTGGGCGTGCACGACCTGTGGCGCATGCACCTACGAGTGCCCGGTGGACATCGAGCACGTGGACACGATCGTGGACATGCGTCGCTACCAAGTGATGATGGAATCCGCGTTCCCGCACGAGGGCGGCTTGATGCTGCGCAACCTCGAGAACTCCGGAAACCCGTGGGGCGCGCCGGCCAGTCAGCGCCTTGACTGGGCCAAGGGGATCGAGGATCGCTTGGTCGTGCTGAACGGACAAATGCCGGCCGACGCCGAGTACTTGTTCTGGGTCGGGTGCGCCGGCGCCTTCGACGACCGCGGGCAAAAGACCACGCGCGCGCTCGCCGAGTTGCTCATGGAAGCCGGGATCGGTTTCGCGGTGCTCGGCCCGCAAGAGACCTGCACCGGCGATCCCGCGCGCCGCTTCGGCAACGAGTACTTGTTCCAAGAGATGGCCAAGGCCAACATCGAGCTGTTCAACTCCAAGGGCGTGCGCAAGATCGTCACCGCATGCCCGCACTGCTTCAACACTCTCGGCAACGAGTACTCGCAGTTCGGCGGGGAGTTCGAGGTCATCCACCACAGCGAGCTGCTCGCGCGCCTGGTGAAGGAAGGACGACTCAAGCCCTCCAAGGAAACAGCGGCGGCGATCACCTATCACGACCCGTGCTACCTCGCGCGCCACAACGGCGTCGTGGACGAGCCGCGCAAGGTCATCGACTCGATCCCCGGCGTCAAGACCTCGGAGCCCGAACGCAGCGGGAAGAAGACCTTCTGCTGCGGTGCGGGTGGCGCGCGCATGTGGATGGAAGAGTCCATCGGCAAGCGCGTCAACATCGAGCGCATGGAGCAGTTGCTGGAGACCAACCCGGATGTGGTCGCGGTGGGCTGTCCTTACTGCGCGACCATGATGGACGACGCGGCCAAGGAACTGGCGTCGAAGGGCAAAGCGTCGGAAGACCTGAAAGTCATGGACATCGCGCAGTTGTTGGCGCAGTCCGTCGGCGTCGGCCAGAAGGCGGCGACGGCGACCGAGTCCGCCGAGTAGCGCACGCCGGCTTCAGTACGAAAGAGCGAGGCTAAGCCTCGCTCTTTCGCGTCAAAGCGATTACCCCGCAAACGGCAGGAGTCGGAGAATCGTCGGCGAAAGCCTGATGCATGGCGTGACGGATCACGCGGGGGGGGAAGAGATGCGGAAACGACTGTCGGTTGCTCTGGCACTGTGCGTGATCGCTTCCGCGGGGGTGCCGGCCGCGGCGCAAGCGCCGGTTCCGACTTCTTTGACGCTCGGCGGCCCGTCGCGGGTCTCGGTCGGGAGTTCGGCGACCATCGCCGGCCGGCTGTCCATCGTCACGAAAGCCCAGTTCCCTGCACAGAGAATTGAGATCCAACTCGACGACATACCAATAGCATTCGGTGAGACCGATACCGACGGCGCCTACCGAGCCCTGGTCTCATTCGCCAATCTCGGGACGCACTCACTGATTGCCGTCGCGCGAAACGCGATCGGGATCGAGTTGGGCCGCAGCGCTCCGCACACCGTCGAGGTACTTCCTCCCGGCGCGCCGATCGTGGTCGTAGCAGGAACCTCCCATACTTGCGCGCTGGCAGACGGTGGAGTGCGCTGCTGGGGCAGCAACTGGGCCGGTCAGTTAGGAGACGGCACAAAGGCCCGCAGGCTCGCTCCGGTCGCGGTTTCCGACGTGACGGATGCGACGGCGATCGCTGCCGGAGGCGCACACACCTGCGCGATCGTCTCCGGCGGCGAAGTTCGCTGCTGGGGAAAGAACGACGCCGGCCAACTCGGGGACGGCTCCACAACCGACAGCAGGACCCCGGTCACGGTATCAGGCATCAAGGATGCAACGACTGTCACCGCCGGATACGAGCACACGTGCGCGATCGTCTCCGGCGGCGTCGTGCGTTGCTGGGGAAGCGACTCGTACGGCCAGCTTGGCGATGGTGGCACGGTCAACCATTCCCTCCCTGTCTCGGTCGTCCGCATCACGGACGCGACGACGATCTCCGCAGGCGATTCGCACACGTGCGCGGTTGTCTCCGGAGGCAAGGTGCGCTGCTGGGGAGCGAACTTCAGCGGGAGTCTCGGCAACGGCACGAACGGTTCCCGTGACACCCCCACGGAAGTCCGAGACATGCCCGGCGCAACGGCGGTCGCTGCGGGCACCGACCACGCGTGTGCCATCGTCTCCGGCGGAGAGGTGCGCTGCTGGGGGGCAAACGGCGTCGGCCAGGTCGGCGACGGCACTAGGACCCGCCGCTACACGCCGGTCGCGGTCTCCGGCGTGACCGATGCAACCGCAATCACCGCCGGATACGGCCACACGTGCGCGATCGTGTCGGGCACATCCCGGTGCTGGGGACGGAACACCCTCGGCGAACTCGGCGACGGCACGACGACCAACGCTTTGACCCCGATCAGCGTCGCGGGCATCGCCGACGCGGTCGCAGTGACTGCCGGGGCATCTCACTCCTGCGCGCTCGCTTCCGGCGGTCTGCGCTGCTGGGGGAGCAACTTCGACGGCCAGCTGGGCGACGGCACGACAGCAAACCGTTGGATGCCAACTGAGGTGCCGGGGATGTCCAACGCCGTCGCGGTCGCAGGTGGCGATGCGCACACGTGCTCCGTCATCTCAGGAGAAGGTACTCGCTGCTGGGGGAGCAACTGGTGGGGCCAGCTCGGTGACGGCACCACGACGCACCGCTTCATTCCGGCAGAGGTTCCCGGTACCGAAGATGCGATTGCGCTTGCGGGCGGCAATGCCCACACATGTGCGATCGTCACCGGCGGTGGGGTTCGCTGCTGGGGGCTCAATTCGTCGGGCCAGCTCGGGGACGGCACCACAACCGACAGTGGAACTCCGGTGGCGGTCTCGGGAATCACGGGTGCGACCGCACTGGTCGCTGGGGGAAACTACACCTGCGCGATCATTACGGGAGGCGAGGTCCGCTGTTGGGGAGAAAACGAAGGGCAACTCGGGGACGGCACTCGGACAGATAGCCCCATCCCCGTCGCGGTGGCCGGCATCACCAACGCCACCATGCTCGCAGCCGGATGGAGTCACACCTGTGCGGTCCTATCGAGCGGCGCCGTCCGCTGCTGGGGAAACAACTGGTCCGGCCAGCTCGGGGACGGCACCACCACACCACGTTGGACTCCCGTTGCGGTTGAGGGGATCGACGATGCCATCGCAATCGCGACCGGGGCAGTGCACACGTGCGCAGTCCTGTCGGGGGGCGGAGTCCGCTGTTGGGGAGACAACTGGCTCGGCCAACTCGGCGACGGAAGGGCCGTTCGACGTCTCACTCCGGTCGCCGTGACGAACATCAGTGACGCGAGGGCGATTGCCGCCGGGGCCGCCCACACGTGTGCGATCGTCACCGACGGCGCAGTCCGTTGCTGGGGATACAACGACAGCGGTCAGATCGGCGACGGCACGACGAGCGATCGTCGGACTCCCGTCACGCTCTCAGGAATCGCGGACGCGTCCGCGATCGCGGCCGGTGACGTGCACACCTGCGCGATCACCTCTGCCGGCGACATGTTGTGCTGGGGAGACAACTCGTACGGCCAGCTCGGAGACGGGCAAGCCGGATACCGGACCCTGCCGGTGGGCGTTGTCTGGACGTAGCCCGCAGGGCGCCGGCGGGCCTTGCCAACACGAGCCGCCGTGGGTCATGGTCATCGCGCAGTTGTTGGCGCAGTCCGTCGGGGTCGGCCAGAAGGCGGCGACCGAGTCCGCCGAGTGGGGTCGCACCGGCCTCAGTACGAAAGAGCGAGGCTTAGCCTCGCTCTTTCGCGTTTGACGTGTCCCGTGGTGTACGGGTGCGCCCCTGAGTTCCTTCATCTTCTCACGCGTCCGCGCAAATGCAAGAGCCGGGTGGCAGAGCGGCTATCCCTGTTCACCACTCCGGCGATGGTCCCCCAACAAAGTCGTTGAGGGGTGGACCCGACGAGACTCGAACTCGTGCCTCGCTCTCCTCAGGGGCGCGTGCTACCGGCTACACCACGGGCCCACCGCCGTGCGAAAACGTAGGCGCGCGCCAGGAGCGGAGCACGTCCGGGAAGATCGGGAGAACTCGGCTCAGGACGACGCGACAAGGACGTCGAGAGGCGATGCATGGTCGTTGGTGACTGATGTTATGATGTTGCCATCATGCGGTATCAGCGAACCCAGGTGTATCTCGACCCCGAGCAGCACGCGGCGCTGATCGCTGAGGCGGCCGCGCGCGGGATCTCGCTCGCCGAGTTGATGCGCCGCATCGTGAACGACCACGTCTCGAAGCAAGCCCCCCGCTACGACGCAAAGACCTGGGATGCGCTCATCGGAGTTGCGGGGGAGTCCGACGACGAGCCGACGGACGTCGTCTCGGACTGGAAGGGCGAGGTTGCGAAAGCGTTCGCGGCGGGCCACGCCCGCGAAACCGCCCCGCCGGCGCGCAAGCGAGCGACGAAGCGGTGAGCGTCTTCGTCGATGCCAACGTGCTCGTGGCCGGCGCGCTCCCGTCGGAACGCGCGCACGCCAAAGCCGTCCGCTTGCTTCGGGAAACCGAGACGCAAGGCCCGTTCACGACCGACCACGTCCTCGTCGAAGCCTGGCACGTTCTTCGCGCGCGCAAGGGCTTCGCTAGCGCCCTGCGGTTCTGGCAATCGCTCGCGCACACGCCGCTGACCATCGAGGCGGTGTCGCTTCCCGACCTCGAGCGCGCGCGCGCCATCGCCGAGCTATGGCAGGACCAGGAATTCGACTTGGTGGACTGCGCGAGCTTCGCGGTGATGGAGCGCGTCGGGTGCGCGCGCGCGGCGTCCTTCGACCGCGACTTCGCCGTGTACCGCTTCGGGCCCGGGCGCGCGCGCGCGTTCGAGATCCTCGGTTGAACGGCGCGCGCGCTCCCGCGTTCTGGTGTCGATTCGGCGTCACGTATGTCGCTCATCCCACACCAGAACCGGCGGCCGGTGGCGGCGCGCGCGCCGGGCTCGAAGGAGGATCAAGTCACGGCGACGCAGGGCCGGATCCCCCGTTCTGGTGTCGATTCGGCGTCACATGTGTCGCTCATCCCACACCAGAACCGGCGGCCGGTGGCCGCGCGCGCCGAAGTGGCGCGCGCGTGCGGCATAATGTCCCGGCATTTCGGGGGAAGGAGCCCGCTTGATCCTGTCGGACCGTGACATCCGCAAAGCCATCGTTGCCGGCGACCTAAAGATCGACCCGCTGGACGACGCCATGATCCAGCCGTCGAGCATCGACCTGCACGTGGACTCGTCGTTCCGCGTATTCGTCAACAACCGGTACCCCTACATCGACGTGCGCAAGCCGATGGAGGAACTCACGTCGTTGGTGGAGGTCGGCCCGGACGAGCCTTTCATCCTGCACCCCGGCGAGTTCGTGCTCGGCTCGACCTTCGAGAAGGTCACGCTCGGCACGAGCCTCGTCGCGCGCCTGGAGGGCAAGTCCTCACTCGGCCGCCTCGGCCTGCTAATCCACTCCACCGCAGGCTTCGTTGACGCCGGGTGGTCGGGCCACCTCACGCTCGAGTTGTCCAACGTGGCGAACCTGCCGATCACGATCTACCCCGGGATGAAGATCGGACAGTTGTGCATGTTCCAGATGACTTCGCCCGCCGAGCGACCGTACGGGTCGACCGGGAAGTACCAAGGGCAGCGCGGTCCGACGGCCAGCCGCTTCTACATGGACTTCGCGAAGCTCTCCGGCGCGACCACGGTGCGCGCGCCCAAGAAGGTCTCAAAGCCGAGCACAGGCAAAACGGAACCGAAGAGAAAGCCTCGCAAAGCCTGAGGTATATTGGGCCGTCGAAGATCTAATCGCGGATGTAGTTCAATGGTAGAACGAGAGCTTCCCAAGCTCTAGACGGGGGTCCGATTCCCCTCATCCGCTCCGCTACACGTCGCAGGGCAATTTCGGTCGACAAACGAACTCGTTGGTGTCGACGGCAAGTTTCCCAACGAGGCCTTGCCACATCATGGCGTCCACCGTACCGAGCGCTCCACCGCCGACCTCGTCCGATCTCACGGTTCCGATAATCGTCGCGTCGCGGGAGAGGGTCGCGGTTCCGTAGGCCGCGAAGGTCCGCGGGCTGGCCGGATCGAAGGCCGGGACGAAGTCCTCGGACGGCCCCACCGCCGTGCCGCCGGTCAGAAGGAGATTCGCAACGATCTGCCGGCCGGGGGCCTGGGACTTCACAGAGAAGCTGACGGAGGCATCGCTCATCCCGGGGGAGATGTTCAGCGTAATCGGCACCAACAGCGAGCAACCGCTATCGACCCGGCTATCAACCGTCACGCTGATGCAACCTACGTAGCGCGCGCCGGGAGAAACCGTCGCGGGAAGATCTGCGTACGTCTGGTAGTCCGGCGGTTGCGGGTTCGGGACCGCCGAAGCCATGCCGGATGCGTCGACACCTTCGAGCCGCAGCAGCGAGACGGAGACCGCGCCGCCGCCGGCCATCTTCCCAGCGACGGCAACGCCGTTGGCGGCCACGAACGACGTCTCGTACGGACCGGCTACTGCCGGGGAGAAGGAAAGCATGCCGGTGAGCGCAAACGCTCCCATCAGCCAGCGATACCGCATCGTGGTTCCTTTCAGAGTTCTATTGAAGACGCGTCCCGCTAGATTTCGACGCGATACAGGCCCGACCCTGCCGGAGCAAAACCGGGTGAAACGAGCAAAACAGGGGAGTTGCACCTAAGAACTCGCGACGAAAGAGGCGAAGCCCCACACCAAGACGACAAGGCCTATGAACAGGTTCGCGAGGACACGTCCGCGCGCGCGCGGCCGCGGGGCATCGTCGGCATCCGGCCGAATGCGCGGGCGCAACAGCGCCCACGCGTTGGCAGCGAACAGCGCTCCGCCCAGAGCCATGACCAACTCGGCGAACAACTGCGGAAGAGGCATCACGTTAGGTCACCTCCACGGCGGGAGCCGATGCTCCCGCCGATACGGCCGTCACCCGATCGCCGAGGATAATGATGATCCCGGCCGCAACGATCAGGACCCCGCCGGCGAAGGTGTTCAATCCCGGCCGCTCGCCCAGCAGCCACCACGCGTACAGCACCGCTGAGGCCGGTTCGAGGTATAGAAGGACTCCGAGTTGCTGCGCCTGCAACGCCCTCATCGCGTGGAAGAACACGATGCCCAGGATCCCGGAGTGCACCACTCCAAGGAGAAGCAGCACCGGAGCGTTCGATCGCAAGTCGGTAGCGCGCGCCTGCGCAAGAGCCGGCGTAAGCACGAGCGCCGCCACGCCCAGTTGCCACACGACGATCGCCGCGGGCTCGTAATGCCCACTCAGGATCTTGCCCACCAACATCAGTAAGGCGAACAGCACCGCGCTGCAAAGCGCGAATGCGAGCCCCAACCGATCGATTCCCCCGAGATCGGGGACGGCGATCAGTGCGATCCCCCCGAAGGCAAGCGCGAGCGCGCCGACCGACACGGCGCGAAGACGCTCTCGCAGAACGAATGGTGCGGCAACGGCCATCAGTACGGGACCGAGGTAGACGATCAGGATCGTCGAAGCCACAGTGAGCCGCTGGAACGCCTCAAACAGCAGCACCCAATGCGCGGCCAGGACGACCCCTGTCGACGCGAGGAGCCACGGGCGCGCGCCCGGCCGGAGCTGCGCGAGGCGGCCGCGAACTGCCATGTACCCGACGACGACGACGAACCCGAGGATCAGTCGCACGAAGACGATAACGGCGGCCGGGACGTCCACGTGTTTGACGATCGAACCGATCGTGCCCCACGTGAGCGTGCAGGCCAAAACCTCTAGGTATCCGGCTCGTATCCGCATAGTGAAAGCCCCGCAAAGCGGGGCCTTCACTTTAGTCGTGCGCGCACCCGGCGCGCGCCGGTCAGGCGTCGCGGGAAGCGGTCGGCTTGCGCATCCGGCGCGCGCCCCAAATCACGATAACCAGCGCCGCGAACGGACCGAGCCACACGCCCAGGATCAACGCACCCGTACCCATCCGCACCAAACCGTCCAGCGCGGTCTCCCACGCCTTGGCGAACGACGGTCCGGTCTCGTCGCGAGGAATCGCTCCCGGCTCACCAAGGTGCACCGACACCATGCTGTAGTCCGTGCGGGCGTCGATGTACTTGATCTGTCCGGTGATCTGCTCGATTTGCCCTTGCACCTCCGACAGACGCGTCTGTACGGCGAGCGTGTCTCCGATCGACTTCGCCTTGGAGAAGAGCCGCAGTAGAACTACCTCTTCGGCGCGCAGATGCCGCTGTTGGCTCTGCAAGTCCACGTACTGCTGAGTCACGTCCTCCGACGACGTCGACTCCGAACGGACCAAGCCGACTTCGCGCAGTCTCCTCAGCGCGGTCTCCAGGCGCTCCGCAGGAACCCGCATCGTGATATCGCCGCGGGCAACCTGGTCGCTCTCTTCCTGAAGCGGAACCGGACCACCCACGTCACCGCGGTTGGCGCTGAGCACTTGGCCACCGACGTCCTTGGCGATCGCATACACCGCGTCCCAGGTGCGAGAGAAGGACTTCTTTGGGACTTCAACCCACATATCGGCCGTGCGCATCACTCGCTCGTCGAACCCGGCAATCGCGCCCCCTGAAACGGCTGTGACCGCGTTCTTCTGGTCGGATACGGGAGCCCCCTCGAGGGAAAAGCCCGGTGCCGCGGGTGCCAATTGCGGCGCTAAGACCCCTGTGTCTCCACTGCCTCCGCCGCCGGATACAAACTTGAGTCTCGCAGAAGAGGGAACCGCCGAGTCGCGTTGCGCGAGCGAGCCGGCGGCATACGCCGACCCGAGCACAACGATCAGAATGAGCGCACCGTACCTCGTGCGTCGTGACAGCTTCGGTCTCATCGCGCACCTCCAGATCGCACGTCTTCACCTTTGACGGGGAAGACCCGGATTGGGTTCCGAACCAACCCGGCGCCTAGACGCGCGCCAGGTTTTCGAACTTGGTGAACTGCCCCAGGAAGGCAAGGGTGATGGTGCCGGTCTGGCCGTTGCGGTGCTTCTCCAGCATGATGTCGGCCTCGCCCTTACGCTCGCTGTCGGGCTTGTAGTAGTCCTCCCGGTAGACAAACATCACGACGTCGGCATCCTGCTCGAGCGCGCCGGACTCGCGAAGGTCGGCCAGACGAGGCTTGCGCGGTGTCGATCCCTGTTGCTCGAGTTGACGCGACAACTGAGACACCGCCAGGACGGGAACGCTCAGTTCCTTGGCGAGGATCTTCATCGAGCGCGAGATCTCTGAAACCTCTTGGACGCGGTTCTCGGTCCGCCGCGGCGACGTCATAAGTTGGATGTAGTCCACGACGACCAATCCGAGTCCGAACTTGTCCTTCAGCCGGCGGCACTTCGCGCGGATCTCGGCCATTCCGATCGACGGCGTGTCGTCAATGAAGATCGGCGCTTCCGCGAGCCGACCGACCGCGTGAGACACGCGTCGCCAGTCTGCCTCGTTCATGCGTCCGGTGCGGATCTTGTTTGTATCCACGCGCGCCTCGGCACAGATCATGCGCTGGACGATTTCCATCCAGCTCATCTCGAGCGAGAAAATGACGACGGGGAGTTCCGCGGTCTGCGCGACGTACTGCGCGACGTTGACGGCAAACGCCGACTTGCCCATCGCCGGGCGCGCGGCGACCAGGATCAAGTTCCCGGCCTGCATTCCGGCAAGCATCCGATCCAGATCGGTGAAGCCCGTCGGCACTCCGGTGATCTCCGCGCCGCGCGCGGCAAGCGCTTCGATGTGGTCCATGCTCTCGGCAAGCAAGTCGCGGATCGGAACAAAGTCCTGCCGGATACGTCCGGAAGCAACTCCGAGCATCAACTCCTCAGCGCGGTTGACCATCCCCTCGACGTCTTCGGGGACTTCGTAAGCCTCCTGGGCGACCGTCGTCGCCGCGTCGATCAACCGCCGCAACGTCGAAAGCTCACCGACGATGCGCGCGTAAAACGTCGCGTTGGCGGCCGTCGGAACCGACGACACAAGCGTGTGGATATACGGCCCGCCGCCGATCTCCTCGAGTTTGCCTCGCCGGCGCAACTCCTCCGAGACCGTGATCGCGTCGACGGGTTCACCCTGCGTGAACAGGTCGCGGATCGACGCACAGATCGTCGCGTGCGCCTCTCGATAAAAATCGTCGGGCCGAACAATCTCCAGGGCCTCGCCGACCGCCGTCTTGGACAGCAACATGGAACCGAGCACCGACTCCTCGGCTTCGAGGTTATGCGGCGGAACGCGCCCTCCTGGGGGCGGAGTCCGCTGAAACGCTGCGACCTGTGCCATCAGCCGCAGACCTTAGCGTCTGGGTATGACATCCACAGGTTGTCCACGGCGCTGACCACGTGTTCCCCAGCGATGTCCACAGGTTGTCCACAGGTCCCAAAAAACACTGACGGCCGCCCGAAGGCGGCCACCGAGAGAAAAGCCATGTGAGACAACAGCCGCGATTATAGGGAACGTCGCGAGCACGTCAAGGTGAAGAATCGAGACCGGGAAAACCCCGGGCCGCGAAGGTCCGAGTCTGGAGGATTCCCCGGCGCTGCGTTGAATCACGAAGGGAGCCCGCGAGAGGAGACACCGCAATGCAGCTTCCAACACGCAAGAGACCGCTCTGCCTGATGGTCGCGGCACTGATCACGGTTGCCGTGCTGGCGCCGATCGGAGCACCGTCGGCAGCGACATCGGGGATCGAGCAGGCCGGCCGCTATTTCGTAGACGACCAAGGACGCGTTCGCATTCTGCACGGGACTGCGTTCATGAACATCCAGCGCTCCTCTGAGGTCCATAGCGCCGAGTTCAACGCGGACGACGCCGCTTTTCTTGCATCGAACGGCCTCACGCTCTTGCACCTCGACATCTTTCTCTCCGGCGTCATGCCGGAGCCCTACACCTTCGATGAGGCGTACCTAGATGGAGTCGAGAAGATCGTGAATACGGCGCACGCCGCAGGGATCTCGGTGTTTCTCGACTTCTGCCAGGCGGCTTGGGCCAACAAGTACGACGGGATCGGAGTACCCGACTGGATGGCCGAGGACGACGGCGTTCCGAGCACGGCAGCCTCGGAGAACCTCGCCGCGAAGTACTTCGGGAACCCCGCGTTGTGGCGCGCGCTCGACAACTTCTGGACGAACGCAGAGGTCGCGGGTGCCCCCCTCCAGGATCACTACGAGAGCGCGTGGCGCCATGTGGCCGGCCGATTCAAGAACCACCCGGGCGTCCTCGGGTTCGAGATCATGAATGAGCCCTTCCCGGGGACTCAGTGGTCGTCGTGCGCGAGTCCTGCGGGTTGCCCTGCGTTCGACAAAGCGATGTTGCAGCCCTTCACCGAGCGGATGGGGAACGCAATCAAGGAAGTGGCTCCCGACAAGTTCGTTATCTATGAGCCGAACGTCACCTTCGACTTCGGGGCCAACACCTGGCTCGAGGACCCCGGCACGCGGCCGGCGGCCCTTTCCTACCACATCTACTGCCTCGGGCTTCAGTTCGGCACGCCGCCAACGGGGGACCCAGGATGCGAGCAACTCGGCGAACGACCGCAATTCGGCTACGCCGCCGACTACGCACAGAAGTACGGGATTCCTTTGATCCTTAGCGAGTTCGGGCACTTCACCACTACGAAGGAAGAGGACGTGAGCCCGATCATCGATCGCGTCGCAAACATGGCGGACGAGATCGGATCGAGTTGGACCTACTGGCTGTACGCGCTGGGGAATCCCGAAGGAGATGACCCGGACTACACGTCTTCGAGCATCGTGAAGGACCTGCGCAAGCCCCCCACGGAAGACAATCTCGTTCAGAACCGTGTGAACGCGATCGTGCGAGCTTATCCGCGCGCAGTCGCCGGAACCCCGTTGTCCTACGCGTGGGAAGGCGAAGCCAAGAAGTTCACCCTCGAATACACGCCGGCGCGCGCCGACGGAACGGGTACGTTCGAAAAGGGATCGATCACAGAGGTATTCGTTCCGGAACGGCAGTTCCCAACCGGCTACACCGTTGATGTCGATGGTGCGACAGTGGACTCGGAACCGGGAGCACCGATACTGCGGCTGAAGTTGGACGAAGGCGCTACGCGCGTCTTCGTCACGATAACTCCGGCCGGCTAGACGGACTCTGCCGAAGTCCAGACGCTATGGCAGGAACCGGAATCCGTGTCACTTGACGACACAGAAATCCGGCGCTCGACAGATCAGCCGTTGACGATGCGGCGAATGCGGTGGTTGCCGGTGTCTGAAACCAAAAGGTCTCCGTTCTCTGTAATCACAAGCGAGGAGGGGTCCGCGAAGCGTGCGGGTCCCGACTTGCCGTCGGAGAAGCCGCGAGTGGTGCTCCCCGCAAGTACGGAAAGCCGTCGACCCCGCAGCCTCCACACGACGCTGTACTCGCCCGTCGAAGTTACGAACGCGATCGCGTGCTCGGCGTCGTACGCGAGCCCGACCGGAGATCCGCGAAGCCTGGCCACCGACGTTACGCCATCCGGCTCAACGATCTTGCGCAACACGCGGTTGCCGGTGTCGGCGACGAGAATCCCCCCACCGGGCATCACCGCCACACTCGTCGGCGTGTCGAAAAGCGCCACCGACGGCTGTCCGTTCTTCTCGCCCGCCGTTCCCAGTCGTCCCGCGATCGTTGTCACCGTGCCCGTTCCGTCGGCGTCCAGTTGCACGCGACGGATCGCATGCGCACCGGCGTCCGCGACGATGATCGAACCTTCTTCGTCCACGGCGATCTGGCGCGCGCTCGCGAAGCGCGCCATGCGGCCGAATCCGTCGGCAGCCTCGTCGGCATCCGACCCGCAGGCGGTTCCGATCACCGGACCCCCCGCGACGTGGACCAGGCTCGAACTGGCGCCCGCCGGATCCTGCAGACGCCAGATCGCGCAACGAGTCGCCACGTACAGCTCCCCCGCCGCTCCAACGGCTAGACCGGTCGGCGCATCCTGAAGTTGCTCGCTTTCCGTTCCCTGATCCTCGCGGAACCGAAGGGTGTGCACCGTGCCCGCGGTGTCGATTCGACGAATGCGCCGGTTTCCGGCGTCCGCAACAAAGACGTTTCCCTCCTCGTCGCCGGCGATCTGCCCGGGCGAGTCGAAACGAGCCTTGGCGCGCGCTCCGTCTAGATCTCCGCGCGAAGACCCCGCAAACGTCTCCGTCGTGGGGTACCACGGCTGCCAGGGAATCCACGCGCGCCCATCGAACGACTCGAGGCCGTTCGCAGCCAGCCCGACGTCCGACATCGTGAAGAGGGTGTCGCCAACAACAAGAGAACGCCGAACGGAAGGGTCCCAGTACGTACTCGGGTCCATCGATTCGGTCGAGTGCTCGACTCGGCCGATCTCCTTGATCCCATGGCGCGCATCCACGCTCAGCCCGATGACGCCGGAGAAGCCCTCGCCATCCCAGGTGTGCACGGGCAACACCAGCGTGCGCGTCGAGGGCCACCAAAGGAACGCGTGATGCTCGTCCTCGGCCTCCGAATACGCATCCGGGAGATTCCATCGCTGACGGAGCCTCGGGCGCGCGGGATTCGAGACGTCGAAGACCGATACTTGCAAGCCGAGCACTTGCCCCTTGTCGTCGGCGTGCTTGCCTACACCCAGGAGCAACCCGTCGCCGATCGGGTGCAGATACGCCGAATACCCGGGGATCTTGAGTTGGCCGCGCGCAACCGGACGCCGGGGATTCGACAGATCCAGCACGTACAGCGGGTCGACTTGGCGGAAGGTGACGACGTAGCCGAGATCACCGATGAACCTAACCGCGTAGATGCGCTCATCCCGGCCGAGGCCGCCGATCCTTCCGACCGGAACCAGGACGCGCGCGCGTCGCTCAAGCACCGTGACCGCGCTGGAGCTTTTCCCGCGCGGCGACGACGGCTGCAGTGTCGTCGCGACTCGCAGGTGCCCTTCATGCTCGGACAGAGCCCACTGGTTGAGCAGGTGCCCGGTCACCGCTCCCGAGGCCAGGTAGCGCGCGCGACGTCCGGAGATGTCGAACTGATGGATCTGTGTAGAGACCTTCTCGCGGGCAACACGCAAGCCGCCGCCGACCTGATCCCAGCGGTTCGTGGCGACGTAAAGGTTCTCCAAAGACGCATACACAGTGGACGCGTCGGCCAGCACCGTCGCGCCCTTGTCCGGCTTCGGGTCGGCAGGGTCGACCGTGACCACCGTCACCATGCCGGCGCCCGAAAACGACTGCGGCCGGTAGACCTGCTCGCATTCGACGATGCGGCCCGTCGAGACCTGGCGCTTCTTGCCTCGCGTCACGTCGAGGGCGAACCGCGGAAGCCACTGCGCCGCGCTCGAGCGTTGCAGGACGGCTCGATTGCGCAACGTCGCCGCACGCTCGGCCCACGCGGCGTCGTTCGCTCGCCCGCCGACGGAGGACGGACTCACGAACGGGAGGTTTGGAGCGCCGGTCTTGACCACGACGCGCACCAGCCCGTCTACAAGGCGCGCCGCAACGTAGGACCCCTCGACATGCAAAGTCGAAACGACGCGCATTGCCACGGGGTCCGAGACGTCTATCACTGCGATTGCGGTGCGGAGTCCCCTCCACCCCTTGAACGCACGCGGCTCCCGTGGTTTCTGTCCCGCCCACTCGGTAGAGAGCACCAGCACGCGATCACCGGCAAGCAACAATTCCTGGCCGTCACCCTCGGGCAAGTCCATCGTCCCGGCGAGGCGCGGTCGGCCGGAGCGCACGTCGACGTAGTGGAATTGGCCCTGGGCGATCACGAAGATCCGGTCGCCGTCGGTTTTGACGAGGTCGGGTTCATCTACGCCGGCCTCCTGAACGTTGGTCACCGAGAAGTCCCGACCTCCACTTGGCGCGCCGGCGGACATGGCAGCCGGCGCCGAGAGAAGCGAGTCACCCAACACTGCGAAGTCCATCGGAGCCGACCGCCACATCAGCCCGGATCCTTCGCCTTCCTCCATCCCCCACGGTCCGACGAGCTTCTGCGCGGCCCGGCGCAGGTGAGCCTCAAGATCCGCGCAACGACTGAAGCGCTGCAGCGAAACAGCGGACGCTTTGGCCGCGGCCTTGTAGGTGGGTGCCTCGCTCGGGAGCGGAGAGGCCGACTCCTTCGGCTGGACTCTGGCGGTTCGAGGGCTGTGCCCTACGAGGACGACGGCGAGACCGACCACGATCACCAGCGCAATCTGCAGGTACCTGCGCATGAGCCCCCTCCTGCTCGACAAGCCGCTGGGTCGACGGCCCTGTCTGCCCGAAATGTACGACGCCGTCCGGCCGGTAAAGGTTCCGCGAGAATGCACAGCCCGCAGTGGGGATCGGAGGCGTTACGCCGGGAGCGTCCGGCTCAGTACGCGACTTGGCAGAAGCCGTGGTTGCAGTACCCGCCGGGGTTCTTCGACAGGTACTGCTGGTGGTAGTCCTCGGCGTAGTAGAACTCGGGCGCGCGCGCGACCTCGGTCGTGATCTCGCCGAAGCCGCCTTCGTATAGCTTCTCCTGATAGCGCTTCTTCGATGCTTCGGCGGCGTCGGATTGCTCGTCGGTGTACACGAAGATCGCCGAGCGATACTGCGTGCCGACGTCGTTGCCTTGGCGCATGCCTTGCGTGGGATCGTGGTTCTCCCAGAAATGCTTCAGCAAGGTGTCGTATGAGATGACCGCCGGATCGAACACGACCACCGCTACTTCCGCGTGACCGGTACGACCCGTGCAGACTTCCTCGTAGGTCGGGTTGGGCGTGAAGCCGCCCGAGTAGCCGACGAAGGACGAGTACACGCCGGGCAAGCGCCAGAAGATTCGCTCCGCGCCCCAGAAGCACCCCATCGCGAACATGGCGACCTCGTGGCCCGGCGGCCACGGCCCGCGAAGCGGGGCGCCGAGCGCGTGATGCACGGCCGCAGACGGAACCTCGGAGATCATCGCCCTTCGAATCTAGCAGGGGCCGAAGGCCGAACGCTTGGCTGGACGACGCCGGCGATACGGTGACAATCAAACGCCCCCTGTCCATCGACGCGGCAGACTGCGCACGACTTCTGCGCATTCCCGGGAACCCCGAGCTAGCTCGCATACCGGACAACAAAGCACCGTCCAAGGAGAACGGACGGGCACGCCGAATCATTCGTTGGTGAAACGGCGTTGGATTCTGGCGATGATCGCGGCCATTGCGGCCAACTCGCTCGCACCTTCTCGCGCGGATGAGCCCGAGGCAACCGGCTTCGTCTTCGAGCCGACCTTCTCGGGTTTGCAGGCTCCAGCTCCGGAGACGCATTCGGTGTGGCCCGACAGGATTCTCGCCATGCAGAGCGACGGAGCACGCCTGCATTCGCTGTGGACCGACGTCGACGGCGTTCGACGGGTCGCCTATCGATCATCGACCAACGGGACCGCATGGTCGGCACCGGAAACCGCTTCAGTCCCGACCGACGCCACCTCGCTCGTCGCCTTGCAGGACGGAACCGTGTTCGTGTTGGGAAACAGCATGCACTCGGTGCGCCGGGATCCTCGCACCGGAACCTGGACCGCCTCTCCCATTCCGGTCGAGCAACCCGTCTATCTTGCGCAACTCGCTGCTGGACCCGACGGGCGCCTGTGGGTCGTCTACACACGTGACGCCCCGTGGGCATCGTCTCGAACATTGATGTGCGTCTCTCGAGATCCCTCAACGGGAACGTGGAGTGCGCCCGAGACGGTCGGGACTCCCTTCGGAGCGCACAGCCCCGACCTCCTCGTGACCGTGACCTCCGACGGAGTTCCGTGGGTGACGAGCACGCTCCCGGGAACCGACGTCTCTATCTTTCACCGCACGCCGTCGGGATGGGTTAGCGAGAGGCCGATCCACGCGCGTTCGGCCGGCCAAGTGAATGCGAACGCCCTGGGCGCGCGCGCCGACGGGTCGCTGCTCATGCCCTACTGGGACCGCGACGCCCTCGGCACGCACGCATTGAAGTGGGCGACGCGCGACGCCACCGGGTGGACGCTACGCGGATCGCTGCTCGATCGCACATCGGTTCTCGCGGGCCGGGGGAGCATCGCGCGCGCGCCTAACGGGGACGACGTCGTGGTTTGGGAGGAGACCTCGACGTACTACGAGGCCGGCTATCGAGTCGCGTCCAGACTCTCCCCAGGCGGGACCTGGACGCCGGCCGCCGTCGTCGGTGCCTTTCCGCGAGCTATGCGAGCCGGCATGTCCCTTGCGGTCGCGGCGAACGGCCGGGCTGTGCTCGGAACCGACTCCACGTGGGGAAGCGCCTACGACGACGGTGGGATTCTCGCGGTCGAGCAGCCCGACGGGACGTGGTCGGACGAGATGCCGGCAGGACCGGCTCGCCTGGTGGACGGGCCACCCGGGCAGAAGGGCATCGAGCTCGCCGCAGCGCCCAACGACTCCGCCTTCGCGGCTTGGTGGCAGGAGACCCACGACGGGCTGGGGACCCCCGACACGGGGCGCACCCCCCACATCGTCTTCGCCGTCCGGGGTCCGACCGGCAGTTGGTCTGTCCCGCAGAGACTCGACCAGGGAGCCGCTTGGCGCCCTCGGACGCGCGCCGACTTGGACCCGGGCGTCGCCGGCGTCGCTTCCAGCCCGGAGGGCACCCTCTATGTCATCTGGCGTGACATCGTCGCGCGGCCGGACATGAGCACTCGGATGCGAATGGTGGGACGCCTTCGCACCCCCGAGGGAGTCTGGTCGGACCTCGAGGAGCTCCCCATCACGTGGCCGGTTCCGCGGGGTAAGGAGTACCGGCCGCAAATGGCCTTCGACGCAGGCGGGTCTCTGTGGGTGATGGACCCCTACGGCAAGGAGGCGCGACGCCGGCCGGACGGCACGTGGACCGAGGAACCTGCGTTGCTCTCCGGATCCACCCTCATTCTCGACGGTCTGCGCATGGCGGTGGCACCCGACGGAACGCAGTTCGCGCAGTATGCCGCAGGCACGATCCCCGGCGGGGGAGCCGTGCTGATCTCCCGGCGCACGCCCGGCGGTTCCTGGTCGCCGCCGGAGCGCGTGGATTCGGACGACCCGGGAGCGCGCGTCTCGGGCGACCTCGTGATCATCGATCGCCTGCTCGTTTCTGCCTGGTCCGAGCAGGTGTCCAGCGAGAACAACACGTGGCGGGGGAAGCTCGCGACGCGCCCCCTCGGAGGTACCACCTGGGACGGCCCCAAGATCTTCGCGACCGAGGGAGGAGCCCAAATCACCGACGTCGCAGCCATGCGCGATGGTAGCTGGTGGGTCTTGTACCAAAGGTGCGCACGCAAGGACGACGGGAACACCGACTGCGCCGGCTACCCGAGCTCCGCCGCTCTGCGAGCGGTGCGGCGCGCGCCAGACGGTCGGTGGGACTCACCCGTGTACGTCAGTCCCACAGGGTTCATCGGTGGGCCGGGCGGAGTGGACGACTCCGAACCGCCGCATCTGGTTGGGGACTACCGGCCACTCGTCGCGTGGGGACTACCCGATCACTTCTTCCCCCGGCTCGGCCCCAGCCACACAATGCTATCCATCGGACACCCGGACGCATCGCTCAGACTTGCCTCATCGACCCTGACCCCCAGGGCCGGTGAGTGCGTCGACTCCGAGGTGAGGGTCTCCGCCGTCGACGGACGCCCGCTCGACCTGATCGAAGTTGCCTGGATCACATCCCCGAACATCGGGGGAGGAGGAGCGGTCACGTACGCAGGCGCGTCCCTGGCACGCTTCTGCCGAACCAGGGCCGGGGCGGTGGCGGTCTCAGTTCTGCTCAGCCAAGGGGCTCTTCGGGCATCCCAGACCCTCACGTGGAACGCGGGCGACCCCACAGTCATCCATCTGTCTGCCGCGGAGTCCCCCGAAGTGGGAGCGGAGCAGCGGATCACAGTTCAAGTCACCGACGGATTTGGCAACCCCGTTCCTGCCCCGCTCACGTGGACGAAGGTGTCCGGACCCGGTGAGATGCGGTCCGTGCCGCACCAGACCGCCGAGGACGGAACTGCCGACGGTGTCGCCTACTCCGAACAGGTCGGGGACATGACGGTGGAGGTCGCGATACCCGACACCAACGTCCGGGCCACGGTGTCCCTCGCCTGGCGGCCAGGACCTCCGAGATCACTCCGCTTCGACGATCCCCCCGCCTCTGCCCCCACCGGGTCCCTCGTCTCACTGCGAGTGAGCGCGGTGGACACTTTCGGAAACGATTCGCCCCAACTCGGACTGGTCGTCGTGTGGTCCTCGGCGGGGCAGGGTGCAATCACGGGCCTTCCCGCCACCGACTTCCGCGGACGAACAAGTGCGGTCGGGACTTCGGCCACCGCCGGGGAAACGATAGTCACCGCCCTGCTGCACTCCACAGGCACCTCGGTATCTACCCACCTAACGTGGGTTTGAAACGATCGTCATGCAAAGACGGCCGGGGAATCCCCGGCCGTCGAATGCTGCTTACGCCTTACGCCTTCTGAACTTCGATCGAGATGGTCGCCTCGACCTCGGGGTGCAGTCGCAACTGCGCCGCGTGGGCACCAAGGCTCTTGATCGGGGATTCGAAGGCCAAGCGCTTCTTGTCGATCTTCGGTCCGCCCGCCTTGGCGATCGCTTCGGCCACTTGCGCGGGAGTCACCTGACCGAACAACCGACCGCCGTCGCCGGCCTTGGCCGTGACCTTCACCTTGAGCGCGCCGAGTTGATCTGCGATGGCGCGCGCCTGCTCCAGATTGCGGACCTCGCGCAACTCACGCGTACGGCGGATCGTGTCCACCTGCTTGAGCGTGCCCTTGGTCGCCTGCACTGCCAGCCGCCGCGGGATGAGGTAGTTGCGGGCATACCCGTCCGCGACATCGATGACGTCGCCGGGAGCCCCGACCTCGCGGACTTCTTGCGTAAGTACGACTTTCATTTGCTCATGTAGGGCAGGAGCGCCATCTCGCGCGCGTTCTTGACGGCCGCGGCGACATCACGCTGGTGCTGGGTACACGCGCCGCTCACGCGGCGCGAGCGGATCTTGCCTCGATCCGACACGAACTTGCGCAGAAGCTGGACATCCTTGAAGTCCACCCACTCCGTCTTGTCCTTGCAGAACTGGCACACTCGCGTGCGAGGCTTGCGCATCCACGCTTTCTTGTCTACGCGCTTCGTTCCTCGCCGCTCTTTGTCGTTTCTCGCCATGTCTTCCCTCTGTCAGAAAGCGTCGTCGGGAACCGGAGCCTCGGGGCCCCAGTCGCTTCCGCCGCCGCCGGTACCGCCGGCACCGGCAGTGCTGCCGCCGCCACCGCGCGAAACCTTCTCGACCTTTGCCGTCGCCCACTTCAGCGACGGTCCAACGTCCACAGCCTCGATTTCGACGACCGTGCGCTTCTCGCCTTCCTGCGTCTCCCAGGAGCGCATGCGCAACGTGCCGGTCACAACGACGCGCGTTCCGCGAGTCAGAGACTCCGCGATGTTCTCGGCCAGCTGACGCCAGCAGTTCACGCGGAAGAACGAAGTGTCTCCGTCCTTCCACTCGTTGGTCTGCGGGTCACGCACTCGCTTGCTGACCGCCATGCGGAAGTTCGCCACCGCGGCGCCCTGCGCCGTGAAGCGCAATTCGGGATCGTCGGTGAGGTTCCCCACCAACGTGACCGTGTTCTCGCTCATTGCTGCACCCTTTCCGGGGAAGGACCTTTTCGGCTAGTACTTGCCCGGCCGAACGATCTTGTGACGCATGACTTCGTCGGATAGTCCGAGCACTCGATCAAGCTCGGTCAGTACCGGCGGCTGGGCCTGAAGCTGGGCTACGACGTAGTAGCCCTCGCTCAGGTGGTTAATCTCGAACGCGAGCCTGCGACGGCCCCACATGTCGACCTTTGTAGCCTCACCGCCGCGCTCGGCGATGACTCCGACGAACCGATCCACGGCCTGTTGGATCACGGCGTCGTCGAGCCGCGGGTCGAGGATCAGCATGAGTTCGTAGTGGCGGGTTTCCGCCATTCTCTCACCTCCTACGGTCTGTACGGCCCCCTCCAAGGGGAAGGAGCAGGAGTGAGTCCCTTATTGTCCGGCCATCGTGGCCGGTGGACCGCGCCAGCATACCAGTGGCCTCCCAAGGGCTCCACCGCAGGTTTTCCGATCGACTGAATCGACCGAAACGGGGCGCGTGCGACTTCGGACATACCGCCGACCCTACCTCCGCGGGGTGACAACAACCTCGGTTTGCCACGCCGAGTTGCCCTCGTTGTCCCGCACGTCGGAAAGGCCGATGAACTGGCCCGCCTCGAAGCCACAAGTTCAGACCATGCCCATCCGATACCTAGTCCGAACCGGCCACCTAACGGAGATTTCGCGATGGCTATGGTGCCACGGACCAAGATCCTCGCCCTCACCGTCGTAATCGGCGCTGCGTCCTCAATGACCGTTTCAGCAGCCGCCATCCGCGGCGCTCCTTCGGACACCGATCGCCCCCCGGCCGCATCTCGCGCCGATCTCGAGCGCGAAGTCGTCGACCTCGTGGTCGCCGTACGCGGGCTGCCGATCAGGGATGGCTCTTTCGATGACCGCGACCGGTACTGCCCCCGCGACCAGATCAAAGTCACGTGGACGGCACCCGAAGGCACGTATCCGAACGGGGCGTATATCGAGCCCCTGGGTCCAGCGCCGGGACCGGACACAGTCAACGTCAACGGCATCGCTGTTTGCGAGTCCTCGACCTACGCCTATATGGGTTTCGAGGCGCTGCGGACGGCTACGGGGTGGGACGTCGTGCCGGTTCCGGACTTCGCCGGAGACGACGACGATGTCGCGAACCTGCCCGACCCGCCCGCGGAGTCCGTCGATCCGAAGTTCACCCCACGAGCGACTCCGCCCCCTGCCGCAACACCGGGCGCCGGGGACGCCGGGGGCGCGGCGCCTACGCCGGGCAATTTCACCGCGGCGATCGAACCCTACGCGGCCTACGACCCGCAGAGCAGTTGCAGCCCGTCACCCAAGCCGGGAATGCTGGCGTTTCGCTCGCTCGTGCTTTCCCGGTACGAAGGAACCGGCAGCCTCGGGATCAGCCGCAACTGCTCGGCCGGTGGCCTGAGCGAGCACAAGGAAGGGCGCGCGTGGGACTGGCGCGTGAACGTGAACCGGCCCGCCGAGCGTGCCGGCGCACAGAACCTAATCAACTGGTTGTTCGCAACCGATGAGTTCGGCAACCGACACGCGATGGCGCGGCGACTGGGCGTCATGTACATGGTGTGGAACCACCAAATTTGGGGCTCTTATCGCGCTTCGCAAGGGTGGCGGCCCTACCACGGAGCGAGCGCGCATACGGACCACGTTCACTTCAGCTTCGCGCGCGCCGGCGCGGCTGGGAAGACCAGCTTCTGGACCGGCGTACCGGCGAGCATGCCGGGCGCGGCGTACGCAGGTTGGTCCGCGAGCGGAAGCGATGTGCGCGCGGTGCGCGATACGAGTCGCACGTCCACTCGCGGGCGCGCGCCGCGACATCCGCCCACGTCCCAGCCGTCGGCGGATGAAGACGCCCCACGACACCGCACTCACATCCATCCCCCGAACGTCGTCCCGAGTTGGACCCCGCAGCCGCAGCCCACATCGTGGTCCGAACGCGAACACCGCCACCGGCCACGAACCGAGCCCACCGAATCCCCCGCGACTGAACCAGTTCCCGCGGTCGAACCAACTCCGCAGATCGACCCGGCTCCGCAAGCAGAGAAGTCCGACGATGAGGAAAGGGCCGACAAGCCTCGGGCTCGGCGCGGAAAGCGGGGCGACGATCACGCGCGACGACGGGAGGGCAATCGCCCGGAGTGGAATCGAGACTCGTGGACGCAACGACCCGAACGCGATTCGTCACGGACCGGCGAGGAACGCAGAACTCACAAGCGCGGCGGCGACCGCAAGTCGCACTCGCGTCAGGGATGGGGTAGCAGGCAGTGACCCGCTGCGTTTCTAGACCGCGAGATCGCGGCGCTCGAAGAACCACAGCGCAAACACGAGCGCCGCAAGGGGAATAGCGGTCAGAACCGTCAGATCCAGCAGATTGAATCCGTTCGTCAGCGGATCATGGCCTAGAAAGAAGTAAAGCGGCGTCGCCTTGCGCATAGGCCGCAAGAGATGAACCGACGGCGCCAACGTGTGTATTAGAAACGCAACCAACGCGAGCCCGCTCGATGCACCGAGCGCCAGCGACCGCGATCCGGTCGCGGCCCCCAGAGCCATTCCGATCGCTCCGAACCCCAGCGCGAACAAGCCAAGATCAACCGCGGCCGCCGCAAGCGAGACCAACGACACGTGCAAATCAAACGGCGGACCCAGCAGCGCCACCCCAACCCACGTCAGCCCCGAAAGGAACGCCGTTCCCGCGGCCATCGCGACGAACTTGTCGAGCACGATCCGGCGACGACGAACCGGAGTCGCCAGCAGCATGTCGAGCGTGCCGGCTTCCTCTTCGCCTGCCAGGCCGCGGGTTCCCATTCCAATGGCGTAGATCAGCATCAAGATCGGCGTCACGAACGTGAACATCTCGGCGCGCAGATACCCCGCCGGCGTGCCGAAATCCGTACCGATCAGGTTGCGGACGGCCTCCGGCATGCTTTCGAGCGTACTGCTGTATGCCGCGGCGTTATCGCGAACAGAGGGCCACACGCTCGTGTACATCAAGATGTAGCCGACCGTCCCCAACGCCCACCACCGCAGGGCGCGCGCGTGATAGCGCAGGGTCCGTGCCGCGACGTTGCCGAGCATCCGTCCGCGCTCCGCGGGGCGCGCGGCGACATTAGCTGCCATCAGGTTCTCCCTCACGGTCGCCGTAGAACGCCAGGAAGATCTCCTCGAGCGTCGGCTCATGACTGAAGATGTCCACGACCTCGTGGCGCGCGGCGACCTTGATTACGGCATCCACCGACCCGGCAACCGCAAGGCGCACGATCCCGCCCGCCGCCGAGACGTCGTGTACGCCGGGCAAGTTGGCGAACGCGTCGGATGGAATCGGTGACGCGAAGTGGATCTCAACGTTTCGAACCGAGCGCGCTTTGAGATCCGCGATTTCCTCCACCGCGGCCAGACGGCCTTCCCGAATGATTGCGACGCGATGACACAACCGCTCCACTTCCGGCATGACGTGTGAACAAAGAAACACCGTCTGACCCTCATCGCGGATGTCGTCGATCACCCGCTGGAACTCCTGTTGCGCAAACGGATCCAGTCCCTGCGTCGGCTCGTCGAGAATCACCAGATCCGGCCGGTGCATGAACGCCTGAATAAGCGCCACCTTCTGTCGATTTCCGTGTGACAGCGACTTGATCATCTTGTCGAGATCACAATCGAGGCGGTCCGCTAAGTCCATCGCGTGCGCCCAGTCGACGCCGCCGCGCAGCGCCGCAAGATGGCGCAAGAAATCGAGCCCGGTCATGCGGTCGTACATCTTGATCTCACCGGGGACGTAGCCGACGCGTTTGCGGATCTCGACGCTGTCGCGGTGGGAATCAAGCCCGAAAACCTGCGCGCGCCCGCTCGTCGGCCGAATCAGATCGAGCAGAGTTCGGATCGTGGTGGTCTTGCCGGCGCCGTTCGGCCCGAGGAACCCAAAAACCTCGCCGGCGTCCACCTCCAGGCTCAGATCCACAACGCCGCGCGCGGAGCCGTAGAACTTGCTCAATGCGTCGATCGATATGACCGCCATCCCACGTCTCCCGCCGGCAAACGCGACCTTGTCAGAGCCTACCGGCTTCGGGATGCGGACCGAGCAAAAGGAGGGACTTCGAAGCGTTCAACGGCTCTCCGGACGACGCACTCTACTTCGGAGCCGTCGAGCCGTTCGACTTCGTCGCGGCCACCCGCGCCTACGGCGATGACGGCTTGAGCCCCGCCCTGTCCTGGAGCTATTGGAACGGCCAGGGGTGGGCGGCCCTCCCCGTGACGCGCGACGAGTTGACCGGAGAGTGCGGGTGCGCGGAGTTCACCCCGCCTACCGACTGGACTCAGACCGAGGCACTCGAGACCACGCGCGCGTACTGGATCCGCGCGCGCCGCACCGAACCGGGAATCGCCCGCGTGGCTCTGGAATCAGTCACCACACTCCACACCTTGCAGGCGCCATCTGTCCCGCCATCGCAGCCGGGCGACGTCACGCTCATCGCGCTCGACGGCGTCGACAGCTCACTGATCTCAATGGTGCTCCCCACCGAGCGCAAGCTCCGAAGCGACCTTGCGAGCGAGATCCCTGACTTTGTCTATCCCAACGCCGACTACCCCGACGTGTATGTTCGATTCAGTGTTCTTGCCCAGGGGCCTGCACCTCAGCCCAACCAGATCATCCTTGGAGACGCTCTGCGTGTGCGCGCGCACCTCAAGACCAAGCGCGACTCCAACACCCCCAAAGAGAAGGTGCTCCAGATCACTGCCACGAAGTGCTTTGCCGGCACGCAGGTCCCCCCGGAGGGGGCCTTTGTGGGCGCGAAGTCAACCGAGAACAGCGTCCCGGAGGATCTTGGATCCAGCCAATCCCCGACGACCGTGAGCAGATCCCTATACTTCCCGACGACCGTTGGCGTGCACACATGTGTGCTCAACGCCGGGTCGTGGCGGCTCATGGAGGACCCCACCGCCGGGAATTTGAGTGCACTCGCGGCGGGCAACACCTTCATCGAGGCAAACGTCATCAACGGAGGCTCATCGCACCAGACCGGCATCCGCGAGGTTGCTGTTCCGATCGCCGACTCCTATACCCTCGTGTCCAGCGAGACCTGGGATGTGCAGCCCGGTGTCCCGGTCGAGGTTATCGGCGACTTGGAACTCACGACCTGCACAAACTCCGCCGCCGACCACAGCCCCTGTCCCGCCCACGCGACCAACGGCACGTTCGTCAAGGCACGTTCAAAACTGACGGTCGTCTTTCCCGAGAATGTGTGTCCGCAAGTGACTTCGGAGGAAGACACTTACATCAACAAGTATCAGCATCACCGCAAGCTTCCGAACGCGATCACGATCTCGGCGGAAACTCTAGCCGCCTGCGGAAGCTCACTCGTCGTCGAACTCCGATTGAAGTCGTTCGCGGGCGACAGCCATCCGGAGTGGGCAGACGCCGACGGCGTCGGGGTTGAAGGGAGGAGTGCGGGGGAATCCCTGGAACAGTTGGAGTTCTCAGTCTTGCTGGTCGCGTCGGACGCCTTGTCGCCCGACTGAGTCTCAGTCGAAGGTTACCGACTCGATGGCGCCGCGAAAGATCGCGCGGACGGCACCCACAAGGGCCGGCAGACCCTTCGTAGGATCCGCCCCGAGATCGGCGCGCGTCCAAATCTCGGCAGAGACGTACGCAAGCCCCGCGGGGATCGGATCCTTGCCTTCGAACCCCTTGATCTCGAAGGGGACGTCGATGATGGTGTCGTCCATCTGCTTGGGCCACTTCAGGGGGTCGTTCAGCGAAAGGACCGTGACGTACGCATGCTCGGCGCAGACATAACCACAGGCCTCCCATGGGTCCATGAAGACCATGAGGGCAACCTCCGCGGACCCCCACAGCGAACACGCTGTGGCGACCAGACAATCGTGGGATACCTCCGCGTGAGAGATGCGCAGCCTGACCGAGCCGGTGACGACGTCGGTCTGTTCGGGCACTAGGTGAGTGTACGTGACGTCGAACCACGCTTCGGCGGCACTGCTGGAGGAGCCATGGCCGAGACCGCCGTTCGGGGACGTGACGGTCGCCTCAGACGTGAGCGCGCCAGTCCGCGGATCCGCCGTGGCGACCGACGTGCAGGTATCCCCCGGATCCCCCTGGTGCAAGCAGTCCGGGTAGGTGTCGATCATGGCTCCGACGTACGGAGGCTCGTAGGTCGTCTGCGCGCGCGCAACGCTGCCCCCGGCGAGCCACAAGCTCGCAACCAGCCCCGCAGCCACGATTCGACGCACCTTCATTTCCCTCACGTTCGACACGAACGCTCGTCTTCCTGCGCCGACCCTACACCGCGCGCGCGCGCAAGAAGTCACCAAGTCTGCGGGGGATCCGCGCCACGAAACCGCGCGGCTCGTCGGGAAGCTCAACGCTCGGTCGAGTTCGCGAGCGCAGCCTCCACCGCGGCGACAAGCGCCGGCAGCTTGCTCCCGACGACGTCGGCGAGCACGGACGGATCCAGGTCGAAGTAGACGTGGAAGAGGAACTCACGGAACCCTTTCACGCCCCTCCGTCGACATCCGGAACCCCCTCCAGGACCCGGGGGCTCACCCTCTTCGCCAGCTCGTCGACTTGGTCGAGGCGCTTCGCGATCGCATCGACCGTCTTCGCATCGGCCAGCCAACCCCTGCCCGTCGGCGTACCGGAGGGCCATCGCCGCAAGCGCGCGCCCGGTCGGAGTGCGTCGGCCAAGCCCCAAAGAACTGTCCGAGGATTCTTGGGATAAGCCACAGGAAAGGAGAGCACCGCGGCGAACCTCCAGCGCGAGAGCACTGCACCCGAGCACAGGGGAGGGAACCATGCGCAAGGGAATCCGCGCGCGCGCCGTGGGATTCGTTCTGGTCATCGCAGGAACGCTGTTGATGCCGGCGGCCTCGCAAGCTGCCGAGTACACCTACGTCGCGATGGCCGACGGCACGAAGATCGCCATCTCGGTCAACTACCCGGAGAACTTCGACCCCGACCGACCCGGCGGTTGGCCGACGCTGTTCGCGATAGACGGATACGCAGGCGGCGCCGGGACACAGAGCACGCTCGGGAACAACTACGTCGGCGTTTACGCGTCCGTCCGAGGCACGGGGTGCTCCGGTGGGCGCTTCGACTTGTTCGACCGTCGTCACGCGTACGACGGCCACGAGATCATCGAGAACTGGATCGTCAAGCAGCCATGGTCCAACGGCAAGGTCGGTATCGTCGGCCACTCCTATCCCGGCCTGACCGGATTCCTCGTCGCGTCCACGAACCCGCCGCACCTCACAGCAATCGCGGTCTCAGGTCTCATCGACGACGTGTACCGCGGAATCGTCTACCCGGGCGGCGTGCCGAACTACGGTTTTCCGCTGTACTGGTCATACGGATTCCGGCCGGCAGTTGAACTGGCGGCGAACTCGGGTCGGATGATTGACGAGACCACCGCCCCCGACCCGACGTGCGCGGCCAACATCGCCACGCGGCCCCCGAAGGACGCCTTGGACGACCCATTCCTTCAGGGCATCACGTCGCAAGAGGACGAGACGTGGTACGCGGTTCGTTCGCTCCGCTCCTACCTTCACGGGATCACCAAGCCGATCCACATCACCCAGCAGTATC
Source organism: Actinomycetota bacterium (assembly GCA_041658565.1). Lineage (NCBI taxonomy): Bacteria > Bacillati > Actinomycetota > Actinomycetota bacterium. Next base: position 30,781 of record JBAZZY010000008.1, read on the forward strand.
AGGACGAGCAAACCGGCCCGCGCGGCGGGCATTGGCTGTGGGAGCACATCACGGGAGTTCCCAAGCGCCTGGTGCTGACGAACGGAGTCCACGGAAGCACCAGCGTCGGTTCCGCCGATCGGGCCGCATGGCTGGATTGCTGGATCATCAAGGATGGGCAGAACTGCGGTGAGGTGAGCGATCCCTCCAAACGAGTGCGGATCCACTTCGAGACGACGGACGGTGCCGGGCAAGCACCGTACGTGTCGTCCAACTGGCCCCTGCCCGAGACCGACTGGCAACGCTTCCACCTGCGCGCCGCCGGGACGCTTACGTCCGAAGCACCCGCGGCGGGTGAAGCCCCGACGAACTATGTGAGCCTCACCGCCGGACGGCAGACGGCGGCGACCGGTGGATTCGGGTTCGGCAACGAAGGCGCCGGCCGGATCACCTACGCATCAGGACCCGATGAGGCGAGCTATCTGCTCGACTTCGGTGCGCCCACTGCGATAGCGGGACCGATCAACCTGAGCCTATGGGCAACCTCGACGGCCGTGGACACGGACTTCTTCGTGGACGTGATCGACGTCTGGCCCGACGGTCGCTATGAGTTCGTTCAGCGGGGCATGCAGCGCGCGTCGCATCGCGCAATCGACCACCTGCAAACGGACGTCGTTCAGTCCGGCCCGCACGAGGGTGAGATCTACCGGGCTTACCACCCGCACACCAACGCCACGAAACTCACGCCGTTGGAACCGACGGAATTCGAGATCGAGGTCTTCCCGGTGTCTCACTTCTTCCGCGAAGGCCACAAGTTGATGCTGAAGATCCACGCTCCGCCGCCGGTGGACCCGCTGTCGATCTGGGCGTACCCGTCGGCTCAGCCGCCGGCGCTGAACACGATCCTGCAAGACGCAGGGCATCCGTCGAGCATTCTGCTGCCGCTGCTGCCCGACACATCGTGGTTGCCGGAAACGGGACCGGACTGCGGCGCTCAGGTGGGGATTCCCTGCTTCACGCCGGTCGCCTCGTAACCGACGGGATCGAGTAGGGGCGGGGGTCTACCCCGCCCCTCTCGCCGCCGAACACGCAGGGCCCGAACCCGACGACAAGACGCCGTGAACCCAACCAGGCTGCAGCCATGCCAAAAGGCGTTGGGCAACGTCCGCAGTCACCTGCATCTCACCCCTTTTCCAGGAAGGGGACACGCAGTACCCTTGCCAAAAGGGCAAGCAGCAGATTCAGGATGAACGGGAGTCCCGGGATGAATACGTGGAAGACGTCACTAGGCTCACTGGCTCTCCTCGTCGCAGGGGTCGGCCTCGCAGTCGGCGTAACGACGATGACTCCCGGCCACAGCGACCCGGCCGGACCCCCTGCGCCGACCACGTCGCTCGACCCCAACGACGCCCCCGAGTGTCCCCCGGGACATCTGCCGAGTCGAGCGACGTGGCGCCCTCCCCCGCAGGACGCGCCGACCTCCGACTGCCGGGTACAAGAGACCGGTCGAACGGTTCGACCCAAACCGCCCGGGAGCGTCGTCGAGCCCGCGCCTAGCCCGAGTCGGCGAGAGGACCCTCCCGCTCCTTCGCCATCCGAGAAGGCCGATCCGGCGGGAGCTGCCGACGATCCCAACGGTATGCCGGCATGTCCGCCGGATGATGGCCGGAACGCGGACACCTGGGCCCCACCCCCGCCGACAGCCGGCACTTCCGACTGCAAGGTGTCCGAGACCGGACAGGACGACCGCGGCAAGCCCTCGGGAAGCACCGTCGAGCCATCGCCCTGACGCCGTCCTCGCCCGCGCTCTCTTTCGGGTGGCGAAACCAAGGGAGGTCGACCCCACCTGCACCGCGCCGGACCTGCAGACCTCATCCGGGGGTTCGCAAGGACCCCGGGACACCGGCAAGACGCCGTGAACGTAACCAGGCCCTGGCTCGGGGTTAGCGATCACGCGAAACGAACCAGCGGCGAGTAGTGGGTCAGAGACACGGCTACCTTCAGGTCTTCGACCTTCTCGGAGAACCGTTGAGGGGTGTGACAGCAACCCTCGGAGTTGACAACCACTTAGCCATCCCCCTAAACTTAGCTCTACCACTAAATTCAGGAAGGGGCCTAACTGCATATGCAGGTGTTGGATTTCGGGAATCCGTACCGACCCGGAGCAGGGCACATGCCTCCCCACCTGGCCGGTCGAGAACGGGAATACCGCGAGTTTGATCGCCTCCTCGAACAGCAAACCATCCTTGAAAACCTAGTCCTGACAGGCCTGCGCGGAGTTGGGAAGACGGTCCTGCTGGACACGTTCAAGCCAAGGGCCATCAAACAAGGTTGGCTTTGGGCAGGGACCGACCTGTCTGAATCGGCGAGTGTCAGCGAGGCGAGCCTGGCGCGCCGAATCCTGGCCGACCTTGCTGTCATCACGTCCACGATCACGGTGCCGGCAACCACGCCCAAGGGGATGGGGTTCGGCACCGCCGCAAGGAAGACGACGGTTCCCCTGTCCCACGGAATCCTGGTGACGATGTACGACGACACCCCAGGGCTCGTTTCCGACAAGATCAAGGCCGTTCTGGAATTCGCCTGGCAGTACCTAAGCCAACAGGAACGACATCGCGTGGTCTTCGCCTACGACGAAGCGCAGAACCTATCGGACAACGCGAGCAAGGAACAGTTTCCCCTCTCTGTGCTGTTGGACGTGTTCCAGTCCATTCAGAAGAAGGGAATTCCCTTCATGCTGGTGCTAACCGGGCTGCCGACATTGTTCCCTGGGCTAGTAGAGGCCCGGACATATTCCGAACGCATGTTCCGCGTTGTGACGCTCGGGCGTCTGAACGAAGAAGAAAGCCGGGAGGCGATCTCAAAACCGGTGGAGGAGGCCGACTGTCCCATCAAGTTCAACGCCGCGTCGGTCACCACCATTGTCCGTGAGTCGGGGGGGTATCCCTACTTCATTCAGTTCATTTGTCGCGAGGTATACGACGTCTTCATCCAACAGATCGCCAACGAGGAATATGCAGAGGTGCCCATCGAAGCCATCCAGCGGAAGCTCGATAGCGACTTCTTCGCAGGGAGGTGGGCCAAGGTCACCGATCGGCAGCGACAGCTTCTGTGGGTGGTCGCAACGCTTGAACACGCGGATGAAGAGTTCACTATCCAGGAGCTGGTAGCCCAGTCCGTTCGAAAACTCGCCAAGCCCTTCTCGTCCAGTCATGCGAACCAAATGCTTGGATCGCTAGCGGAACAGGGGCTGATCTACAAGAACCGCCTCGGGAAGTACTCCTTCGCAGTCCCCCTGATGGGTAAGTTCATCCTTCGGGCCTATGAGCCTGCCATCGACGTTTTGCGGCCTGCCTAGCGATACCAGTCGCGAACCCGACTCGACCACCGGTTCCCGTCATCACCTGTCCAGCCCCTCGACTCGATCCTCGTCGAGACGCAACGTGAAGCACAAGGGCGACAATCACATCCGCGTGATTCCGACGACAGGCGCGCGCGGCGATGGCGCGCGCTGAAAGATCGGTTGGAACTAGTGGCCGGACATCGCGCCGTCGGGCATGCCCGGCATCGTGTGACCGGACATCGAGTCGTCGGGCATGCCCGGCATCGTTTGGCCGAAGGCCGGGCTCGGGCTTGGCGCCGGGGATTCCTCCGCATCGCCGACGACGATCCTGCCGCTCTCTCCGGGGTGATACCGACATCCGTAGCCGTAGGACCGCGCGTCGGAAAACACCACGAACTTGCTCTGTCCCGGCTGGATATCGCCCACGTCCAACGAGCAGCCCAAGCAGGTCGCGGTGTGGGTCTGGGTCGTCTCGTTCAGGAATTCGACGCGCTGCCCCGGATCGACGTGCACGAGCGCCGGCTCGAACACCTGACGTCCGTCACGTTCGACAATCTTGATCGTGACCTGGGCCCCGGTGCGAGGCAAGGACATTACCAACGCCGAAGCCGCAACGACCACGGGGAGCATGGACCAACGCAGGAGTCTCATTGCCACGAAATCATAAGAGCGCCCGGGCGCGCGCGCGACTCGGCGAGCTACCGCGGCGCAAGGAAGCGCCGCCAGGTCAGGTAGCCGGCGCCGCTCAGCAACAAGATAAAGATCATCGCGACACCGGTCCGGCCAAGGCCGCCGCCTGCGCCGCCGATTCGATCCCCCGCGCCCAACGGCGACCCCTCGCCCGTAGGACTCGCAGATGCCGTCGGACTCGCCGAGGCAGAAGCACTCGGAGTCGGCGAGGCGCTCCGACTCGGGCGGACGGTGGGCGATGACTTGGCCGTACGCGTCGGAGACGGCGCAACAGTCTTTTCCTTCACGACGATCTGCCCGCACATCCCGCACGGCTGGCGGTTCGCCGCCAGGTTCGGGTTCGGCTTCAGCGACGGATCGCCGTGTGCCTTGCAGTAGTAGTTGTAGGTTCCGGGCTCGGAGAAGGTGACCGAGAACGACCCGCCGGGCGGGATGCAGTCCGTCGGATTCACCAAGTCGGCGTTCGCGCAGACTCGCTGGGTGCGCGGCGACGAGTCGAACCGGATCGGTGCATCCGGGTACGCGGTGATCGTGTGATCGACCTCGCCCGCGTTGGTCCACGCCACTGTGTCGCCGACCACGACAACCCGGTACACCGGCGTAAAGGAGAAATCGCGCGCCTCCACTCCGTAGGTCGCGGCCGAACCGATCCCCGGCGCCGCGAGCACGACGAGTGCGCACGCCGCAAGTGCAGCGGCGACCCGCACCGATCCACCAGGTCTCATCGCCTTGACACTATACGGTGAGGTCGAGTCCGGGTTGCCCCTCAGGGTAGGCCGCGACGTACAATCCCGCGGGAGGCAGAGCCATGAGCGAGAGATATCGCCCAAGTCTTCGAGACGCGTTCGAGAACTGGAGCGAGTCCGACGCGCCCTTGTTCCGCAAGATCGGCCTCACTGCGCGCAACGAGTGGAAGAAGATTCGCACCGGACGCAATTGCTGCGGCAACATCGACGAACCAGGCTGTTGAATGCGTTCCACCCCGCCGTCCGGTTCGGACGGTACCGAGCAGGAGGGCGGCTCTCCACAGTGAGGCCGGCATCGGGAGGCGAACATGCACGAGTACGACCTGTACATCAACGGCGAGTGGACCCCGGCCGCGTCGGGTGACACCTTCGAGACCATCAACCCCTCGGACGGCGAGGTCATCGGACGCGTTGCCAAGGGCGGCAAGGAAGACATGGTGCGCGCGATCGGCGCCGCGCGTAAGTCCTTTGACTCGGGCGTATGGGCCGACATGCCGCAGGCCGAGCGCTCGCGCCGCATGGCGCAAGTCTGGGAGGTTCTGACCGCGCGCCTTCCCGAACTCGCACAGATCGAAGCCGAAGACGCGGGCCACACCGTGCGCATGGCGAACCTGTTCTCGATCGCGCTCGGAGTTGAGCACTGGCGCATCCTGGCGGAGCTGGCCGGCACCATCGGCGACATCGAGCCGGTTCCGTACAACGACTACCCCGCGCCGTCGTGGGGCTTCGTGCGACGCGAGCCCTTCGGTGTCACCGCCGCGATCACGCCCTGGAACTTCCCCTTCATCTTGATGATGTGGAAGGTCGCCCCGGCGCTCGCGACCGGCAACAGCGTCGTGGTGAAGCCGGCGACCTACACGCCGCTTTCCTCGCTGGCTTTCGCCAAGATCATCGAGGAGACCGGTCTGATCCCGCCGGGCGTGCTCAACGTCGTCCCCGGCGCCGGCGCGTCGGCCGGTGAAGAACTCGCCGCCAACCCGATGGTGGACAAGGTGGCGTTCACCGGCTCGACCGAAGTCGGCCGGCGCATCATGCAGGTCGCGTCCGGCACGGTGAAGAAGGTCACGCTGGAATTGGGCGGCAAGAGCGCGAACATCTTGCTCGACGACGCCGACCTCGACATCGCCATCCCCGGCGCACTGTGGGCAACGTTCTTGCACCAGGGGCAGATCTGCCACTCCGGCACCCGCTTGTTCGTCCCGTCGGCAATGCACGATGACGTCGTGGCGCGCCTGGTGGCGTTGGCCGAGACGCTCAAGGTCGGGTCGGCCATGGACTTCGACAGCGACATGGGACCGCTCGCGCACATCTCGCAACTCGAGACCGTCGAGCGCTACGTGCAACTGGGTCTGAAGGAAGGTGCGACGCTGGCCACCGGTGGCGAGCGGGCCATCGTCCCCGGTCACGAAAACGGCTGGTACTTCAAGCCCACGATCTTCACCAACGTGACCAACGACATGACCATCGCCCAGGAAGAGATCTTCGGGCCGGTGCTGTCTGTGATCCGCTACGACTCGGTCGAGGACGCCATCAACATGGCCAACGACTCGATCTACGGTCTGGGCGGCGGCGTGTGGTCCCGCGACATCCCGCGCGCGATCAACGTCGCAAAGCGCATCCGCACGGGAACCGTGTGGATCAACGACTACCACCTGACCAACGCTTACGCGCCCTTCGGCGGCTACAAGCAGTCCGGCGTCGGGCGCGAACTCGGAACGTGGGGTCTTCGCGAGTACCAGCAGACCAAGTTCATCCACGTCGACCAGGTCCCGAGCAAAGACCAGAAGTTCTGGTTCCAGATCCTCGGCCTGTAAGGCTCACATCACCACGAACGGGACCGGTATTCCGGTCCCGTTCGCTTGTGGACGTCCGGGGAGAACGTGGAGAGGGTTGTCGGCGATCACCGGTACAGCCCCCACTGCACCAACTCGTGGCACAATCCACATAGGCACCGCCCTAACAGGAGGCTCGTGGATCACTCAGGCATCCTCAAGGAGAACGCCGAGGAGTTGGCGAACGCATGCCGACGACATCGGGTCCACCGCCTGACGCTTTTCGGTTCGGCGGCGGTTGGCGCGTTTGATCCGGCCACCAGCGATTTCGATCTGCTGGTCGAGTTCGAGCCGATGAGTTCCTCCGATCGCGCGAACCACTTCTTCGGGCTCCAGGAGGATCTCGAAGAACTCCTTGGTGCGCCCGTGGACCTCGTCGAACCCAGCGCGATACGAAACCCCTACTTCACGCGGGCGATCGAGCCGACTCTGCGCGTTCTGTATGAAGCCGCTTGAGGTTCGCAAGTACCTGTTCGACATCCTCCAGGCCTGTGAGTTGTTGGTCAGGTTCACAGAAGGCAAGACGCTCGCCGAGTATCTCCAGGATCCCATGATGCGATCCGCCGTCGAGCGGCAATTCGAGATCGTCGGCGAAGCCCTGGCGGGAGCACTGCGTATCGATCCTTCGGTAGCCTCCGCAGTCAGCGATGCCCACCGCGTCGTCGCTTTCCGAAACCGCCTGATCCACGGTTATGCCTTCGTCTCGGACGAGGTCGTGTGGGGGGTCCTGGAGAACAACCTTTCGACGCTCCGCCACGAAGTAGCGACGCTCTTGGGGACGCCCGGACAGGACGAGTAGGGTTGCATTCTTGTGGCACCGGGACGCGCAAAGCGCGTGTCCCCAGCGCGGGCTTCCTTGGGCAGCAGCGCGGCGCGTGGTGGTGCACCTGGTCGCCAGGATCGACCGCAAGGTCTGGGACGCTAAGCCGGTGAGCGTCCTGACCTCCCTCCGCACTGCGACCAACAAGGGCGAGTACAAGGGAATCAAGGCCGTGATGCGTGGCGGCGAGACATGCCTCGTCCGGGAGAAGTAGAACATGCGGCGACATCGCCTCTTGACTTAATAACGAAGGCGGGGGTCGCATTCCGCCCATCGCCCATACAATACGATCGTGAAGATCTCGGTCACGTCCTTTGCCGCGGAGTCGGTTCGGCGCGTGCGCGAGGGGGGACGCACGAATCTGGTGATGGTGATCTCCAGCGGGTGCTGCGATTCGACTGCGCCGTTCTTGTACGACAACTACGTCCCAGAGGCGACTTCTGAGCCGGTCGGCGAGATCGAGGGTATTCCCGTCCTTGCGCCGGAGTGGATCCGCAAACTCTACGACGGGGATTCCGAACTGACGGTCGACGCCATCGAAAGCCCCGCCGAGGACTCGCTATCGCTCGAGAGCGATTTGGGTCGGCGCTTCGTGCTGCGCGCGCCGGGTAACTCAGGCCTCGGGTAGCGCAGCGTCACCGGGCGCTACGATGCGCGCGATGTCCTCGACCGAAGACCACTCTGCCTCCCCGCTGGGGTTCACCGGTGAGCGCGTTCTACCCGACGAGCCCGAGTGGGCTTGGTGTTTTCAGGCACACAAGTTCGGCTACGACGATTTGGCCGCGCGCATCTTGCCCGGCGCGCGCGTGCTCGATGTCGGCTGCGGCGAAGGCTACGGCGCCGAACTTCTCGCACGGCGCGCGCGCCTGGTGATCGCCTGCGACTACTCGTTCGAGGCCGTCTCGCATGCGCGCGCGCGCTACACCGACGCGCGCGTGCGCTGGGTCGCGTGCGATGCGCAACGACTGCCTTTCGCGCCCGGTTCGTTCGACGTCGTGAGTTCGCTGCAAGTGATCGAGCACTTCGCCGACACCGCCGCGCACCTGGCGGGCGTCGCACGCACGCTTGTTCCCGACGGCTGGCATTACGTCGCCACGCCCAACATCGACCTCATGAGTGAGGCCGAGCGCGACAACCCGTACCACCTGCGCGACTTCACAGTCCCGGAATTGCGCCGGGTGCTCACCGAACACTTCGCCGAAGTCGAGATCCTTGGGATGTTCTACCGCGAGGAGTCGCCGCGCGTGCGCGCGATGCGCGCGGCCGAGGCCGACGAGGACGCGGTGCGCCCCAAACTCGAGCGCGCCGAACGGCTGCTTGCGCGGATCCGCCCGACGGCTTTGCGGGTGCGCCTGCGACCGCTCGTGCGCGCGCTCACAGGCGTACCGCGGGTCGACGCGGACGCGGCGCGCAATGCGGTCCTTGCCGATGACTTCGAGGCGCGCGCGCCCGCCGAAGAAAGCTTCTGCCTAATAGGCCTCGCGCGCCGGCCACACCGCGTTTGACTGCGGCGGCAGATCTTCGACGTTCTCCTCGGCGCGACGTGACAACCACAGGAGCCACGCGAGCACCGCGTAGCGCACCCACACTGCCGCTTCGGTAAGCGTCAAGCGCAAGGCGGGATCACCCGCACTCAGAGGTGGGGCGGCAAGGAAGTACGCGCTGATCGCGAACCACACGGCCGCATCGGTAACGGCGAACGCCGCGAATGCATACCAAGGCATGCGCAACAGAACGAAGAACGGCAAGATCCACAACGAGTACTGCGGCGAGTAGACCTTCGCGGTCAGCAAGAAGATCACGAGAAGACCGAACGCAGCCGCATAGGGTCGCTGATGTTCTCGTTTCGCCTCGGCGCGAAGCAACAGCAACGCGCCTGCCGCGAACAGCAGTCCCGAAAGCACGCTGGTCGCTCTCGGATACGTGTCCGACCAGAAACTCCCCCCAAACAGCCCCGAGAGATGCCGGTAAAGGAAGTACCAACTGGTTTCGAAGTTTGGGAACCTCGTGGATTGAAACTTCCACGCGAACGCCCACCCGGTCGGATTCCACAGAAGCACCGGAAGGTTCGCCGCCGCGAAGATGCCGGCCGCCCATGCAATCATCCCGACGGGAGGTCGGCCGCGCTGTCTCCAGCGCGCAAGCGCGAGCGCCGGCAGGATGAGCCCTGGGAACAACTTCGCGGCAGCACCGAGCCCCAGCAGTGCTCCGGCGGTTCGATCGGCGCGCGCCCGAAACGCATACAGCCCGCCCACCATCGCCGCCACAGCGAGCAAGTCCCAGTTGTGGAACGCGTAAAGCACCACAGCGGGTGCGAGCGCAAAGAAGAACACGCGGCGCCGGTCGCGCGCCAGCGCCGCGAGCAGTCCGGCGGCGGCGAGTCCTGCGGCGGCGAGTCCTGCGGCGTTCGCCCGGAAGAACTCCTGTCCGCCGTGAACAACCTGCGCAATGGCTCCGACGAAGTAGCCGGTTACAACGGGGTATTCGAGGTCTCCGTCACCGCCGGTGTCCATCACGCCGTCGCCGTGAATGTAGGGAAACACGCGATCCTGAAGGCCGCGGAAGAAGTACAACGCGAACACGTCGTTGTAGCAGGACGTGCGGTACTGGTAACCGTCCCACTGGTGCGTCGTGCAGCGATCCTTCAGCAGCAGCCCGCCGAGCAGCGCAAGGGTCGTGGCAGCGAGCGCCGCTGAAACGGTGATCTTCTTAGTTCTTTCCACCCGACTCCTTCTCGCTCGGCGTGGCACTTGCGCTGAGGCCGGGCCTTGGGCTCGCGGACGGCGTCGGTGTCGGCGTCGGCGCTGGCGATACGAACGCAGCCGGGGACATCCCGGCGAGCGCGCGCCGCATGAACGTCTTCCATATCCTCGCGGGGAACGACGAACCTGTTACCGCCGCGACACCGCGCACGTTACGCATCGGGCGAGCAACGTCGGCGTATCCGTTCCACACCACCGTCGCGAGATCGGGCGTGTACCCCGCGAACCACGCGTCGGCGTGGTCTTGCGTTGTGCCGGTTTTGCCCGCCGCCGGACGTCCGATGCGTGCGGTCTTACCGGTCCCGTTCTCGATCACTCCCCGAAGCACGTCATTCACGGTGTCGGCGATCGCCGGGCGCAGCGCGACCGTCGATCCCGGGTCGGCGCGAAACAACACGGCGCCGTCGCGGCCGGTCACCATCTCCAGCATGTAAGGGTCTCGCTGCACGCCCCGCGCCGCGAACGTCGAGTAAACCGAAGCAAGCTCCAACGGCGTGACGTCGGCAGTCCCGAGCGCGAGCGATGGAAGCGGCGCCAGACGTGAGCGAATCCCCAGACGGTGGGCCGCATCGACAACCGCGTCCGGCCCGACCTTCAGGATCAACTGCGCGTACACCGTGTTCACGCTCAGTTCGGTCGCGCGGCGGAGTCGCATGGACTTCTCGCTATGCCCGTCGTAGTTGGCAACCGTCCACGGCTTACCGTCAGTCTTCAGCGTGATCTTGGCCGGAGCCGCAAAGACGGTTTCAGGTCCGATACCGAGTTCGAGTGCGGCCGCAAGAACCGCCGGCTTGAACGTGCTGCCCGGCTGGCGCCGCGCCTGCGTCGCGAGGTTCAGCTGGCGCGCGCCCCAATCCCGCGCGCCGATCATCGCGCGCACCGCGCCCGTACGAGGGTCGATTGCCACCAGCGCGACATCGGGATCGGAAGTCGCGTCGTACACCTCTCGCACGGCGGCCTCCGCGGCGCGCTGCATCCCGGCATCCAGAGTGACTGTGACGCGCGAGATCTCACCCGAATACATCGCGCGCGCGCCAAAGCGCCGCTCGAGTTCGCGGCGCACGTCCTCCAGGAAGTGCGGCGCCGTCCCCCCCGGCACGCGCGCGCGCACCTTCACCGCCGACTCGCGCGCGCCCTCGGCTTCGCCGACGGTGACGTGGTCGTCACGCAGCATGAACCCAATCACCGCGTCGCGGCGCGCGCGCGCAGTCTCCGGCGCGCGCGACGGGTCGTACGCCTCCGGCGCGCGAATGAGCCCGGCAAGCAAGGCGCTCTGCGCAAGCGTCAGCCGTCGAACGTGGCGCCCGAAGTACGTCTGCGCCGCCGCCTCGACGCCGTAGGCACCGCGACCGAAGTAGATCGTGTTCAGATACGCCTCAAGAATCTGATCCTTCGTGCGGGCGCGCTCGAGCTTCACCGCAAGCACTGCTTCCTTGACCTTGCGAGTCAAAGATTGCTCGTTGCCGACGAAAGCGTTCTTGACGTACTGCTGAGTGATCGTGCTTCCGCCCTGCCGAACACCACGTCCCAGCGCATTGGCAATCGCCGCGCGCACGATCGACGTCGGTCTCAATCCAGAGTGCTCGGCAAAGTGGCGGTCCTCTGTCGCGATCACCGCATGGCGGAGGTCTTCAGGGATCTGCGACAGCGGGACGGTGACACGGTCGGCCTCAGCGTGAATGCGCCCAAGTGCGCTGCCCCCGCGATCGAGCACCACCACCGACTCGGCCGTCGCGATCGAGTTCGGCTCCGGGACGTCGGCGAACTCGTAGAGGACGGCGATCCATCCCGCGGCTCCCAGAACCCCCACACCGACGAGGAACGCAACAAAGCGCCTCGCGCGGCGCGGCGGCTTCTCGGAAACGGCAACACGGCCTTTCGCGACCGGCTTCTTCGCGGACTTCGACGCGGGCTTCGCGCGGCCGCGCTCCGGCGTCTGTTTCACAGGAAGCCCCGCCGAACCCCCTGGACGAACAAGACCGCCAACCACCCGACAACGAGACACCCGATGACGACCACGGCGCGCACCGCGGAGGGATCGCGGAGCGGGAATCCCGGCGCGCGCAGCACCGACGCCGCACAATCGTTCGAGCGGCCCCGGGGAAGCCCCGCAGCGGCCACTCCTGCAGCGGCGACCACGAAGACGATCCCGAGTTCGTTGGGAATCGCAGGCAACGGAGCGACCACCAACCGCGATGCCCCGGACGCGAGCGCAGCCGTCGCAATCGCGGCAAGCGCTGCTCCCGGAGCTACGGCAATCGATGCGATGACGGCAGCCGGCGCGACAAACCACGCCGTCGACGCCGAAGTTCCACCTGCGGCTTCCCCGCGCGCGCGCATCCCCGAGACGCCTGCCTGCGCGAGCCAGACCAACGCCGCCGCAAGCGGCAGCGCAACCACAAACATCGGGCGATCACCCAGCGCGCGCGAGAAGGCGGCCGTGGCCACCAAAGCGGCACCGGGCAACGTTGCGCCCAACGGGGCCGCACCGACCGTCGGTGAAACCCATCCCTGCGCGCGGCCACCAACGACGATCACCGCGGCCAAGAACATCCCTGCGGCGAGCAGAACGGCGCCCTGCACCGCAGATGCTCCCGCAAGCCCGAAGGCCGCGACTACCATCGCGAACTGCGCGGTACCGGCCGCCGCGACTGATGACTCTCGCATCGCGTGGCGCGCGGCAACCGCGGCCGACAACGCCGCCGCGACCGCCATCACGGTCCCCCATTCGGAACCGGACGACGATACCCAGGCAACCAGCGCGAGCGCTTGCGCGCGCATCACGCCGAGAGCCACCGCCGAGATCGCCGTGTCTTCACCGAGCACATCGGCAAACCAGCGTGTTCCAGGGAACACTCCACCGCGCACGACCGCCGCCGTCAGCAGCGCCGCAGCTCCCGCACCGCGAGCCGGCGGCGGGACCCGCATCCCTTCCGCGGCGACGAGAACCAAACCGGTCACCGCCACAAGGTCGGACGCTGCGAAGCGAACGCAGGCCCGCAACCCGACGCGCGATCCGCGAACAAAGCACAACACGCCGAAACCCAGAGTCGAAGCGACGAGGAACGCCGCGAACGAGAACGTGTCGGCCGCCAGCAGCGACGCCACCCCCGCGGCTGCCGTCCCAAGAAACACGGTCCACCGATACGGACTCTCTGCGTCGTCGGCTCCCCCTCGCACGACCGGCGCCGCGCACACCACGATCACCGCGAGCGCCAGTCCGGCACGCCAGAGATCGACTTCGAAACCGCGCGAGCCGAGAACCCTGCCGTTCGCCGTTTCCCTCGCGACCGCCGCCACGCCGCCCGCTGCCGCGAGCAGTCCAGCGCCGGCGAGCGCGCGCGCGGCGCGCGGCACCGCCAGCGTCGCCACGGCCGCCGCAGGCAGGGACAGCAGTCCAAGCCACAGGGCGAAGGTCACAGCCTCCCTCCTACCAGCACAAGTCCGAACGCCAGCGCCGCGAGCACCGTTGCGGCGCGCGGCGCCCACTCCGCGCCCACAACCGAGGCCCCCTTCCACCCCGCGGCGGCACCGACTGCCGATGCGGCCACCCACGGAATCGCGTCCGTCCACGCCCGCACCTGCGGACCGGCAAACAGCGTCACGATCAGAAGGATCTGTCCGGCAATCGCGACGATCTCCAGTCGACGCGCTGCGCCGGCGTCGGCCCGCCACCCCGGCGCAGCGATCACGATCGTCGCCGCGACAAGCGCAAACCACGCAGCCGCGACCGCGACAACGCTGCCGCGCGCCACAGCCAGCCCGGCTACCGCGTTCGCGCCGCGCACGTCGGCCATCTGCACGGACCCCGCCCGAACCAACCCAACGGCCAACACCCCGATCCACGCGGGAACCAAGCGCATCTGCATCGCCAGCGCCCATACCGCCGGGGGCTCAGTGGACACGGCGACCGGCGCGGCGCGCGCGGCAAGCAGCAGCACAAGCACCACCAAGGCCGACCCGTCCAGCCGTCCGGCGAGCAACAATCCGGCTCCGGCCGCTCCTGCGGCACCGGACGCCAACGCAACGCGTGGGGAGATCACGAGCAAAGGCTAAACGGAACCGGGCCGCGAAACCGTCAGCCGGCGAATTTCTTGCCGGCGGCGTAGCTGCGGACAAGGTGGTTCCAGGAGCACGCGGTGCACACCTCGACGACGTAGCAAATGAACTCGCCGTAGCGGTCTCGCAGCTCCGACAGGTCTTCCTTGCGGCGAACTCGGCCGTTCTCGCGGCCGTGAAGTTCTTTGCCGTAGGTGTAGAAGACCAGCCGGAGGTTCTCGTCGTCGCAGACCGGGCACTGCTCCCTCGCCGGCTCTCCGATGAACTGTGCGGCACGCATCAACTCCGGATGGGCGTCGCAGACGTCCATCCGCGACACGAACCCCCTGCGCAAGTTCCGCAGGAGGGCTCGCCGTGCCATCCGATAGTCGACGTTCATGGGACCGCTAATTCTACGCGGGCTGCCGATCCGGCCAAGGAGCCTCCCCCGAAAGATCCGAATTGACGTGCTCGCCGGTGTGGCGAACTACGCCGGGTTCTGGATCCCGTGCGCGCCAAAGACCCAGTCCTCGGGGTGGGTGAGGCTGTTCGTCGCCCCATCTTCGTTCGGGTCGGTTTGGGGGATGGGATTCTGCGTCTGGTCGTATGGACCCGGGTCTGCGGGGGCATCGCCTTCGTCCACCGCGGCCATCAACTTGCGGAACAGTTCGTGCTCGAACTCGCCGGAAGCCGACGTCCACACGCTGGATCGCGTGTCCGCCTCGCGCGACCCCTGCATCCCCAGGCGTACGACGACCATGTCCAGTCCAGGCATGATGTAGACGCGCTGCTCGAACAGGCCGTCCATCATGTACATGTCCGTCGGAGCACTCGCGATCTGCGGCGTCGAGCGCTCGTCGCGCGCGTAGACAGTCGCCGTCGTGTACGGCACCCCACCGTTTAGCCAGAACAAATACCCGTAGCCCTTGTTCATGGGGCTCTCACTTTGCGCCTCGTCCACAAACTGCTCGGTGATGACCTGCTCACCGTTCCAATTCCCTTCACGCAGCATCAGCTCTCCGAGGCGCGCGAAATCCAACGGCTCCATCCGGAGCCCGTAGAAACCGGCCGTGTTCCCCGCCAAGTCGCGCTCCCAGGTCCACCGGCCGCTGGGGATGCCGATCTTGTCGAACAATTCGGTCTGGGCGAATTCCTGCAGGTCCACCTCGACCGCCTTCTCGACGACTTTGGCCAGCAGGGACACCGAACTCTGGTGGTACTCGTAATGCGTCCCGGGGGCGTAGTCCACATGCAGGGACAACGCATCGGCAACCCGGTCGGGCATCGTGAACGCGTTGTAGTCCCTGAGGAAGTTCCAGTGCAGTCCAGAGGTCATAGTGAGCATGTCGCTCACCTTGATCGCGCCGTGCGCTTCGTCCGCAATGTAGGGAGCCTCGGTCAGGTACTCGCCGACCGTGTCATCCAGGTCGAGCAAACCCATGGTGATCGCGCGCCCGGTCAACATGGCGGTCACGCTCTTGGCCATGGAGAAGCTCTCCCAGCGGCCCTTGTCCGCGTAGGGGCCGTACCGTTCTTGGCCAACCAGACAGCCGTGCCGGATCACCTTGAACCACCACGAGTCCCGGCTGGTGGCGAAATCGATGGCGTCCTGGAGTTTGGCGGAGTCCAGTCCAACCGCCTCAGGAGTTGAAGTTCCCCACGCAGTCCCCGGATCGCTGCACGCGGTGGGCGGGTCCGCTTGGGCAGTCCCCAGGGATGTCAGCGCGATGACCAGCACAAACAGAACGGCTCTCGACTTCATGGCTCACCCTTCACTCGGTGAATCCAGGTTCGACGTCCGTTTTGTCTTTCCTGCCGGCGCGCGCCGAGCGTGTTGACAGAGGTTTCGAGACCCCTAGAATGGGTCGAGTCGATATATCGAACCGATATATCGTGCAGGCATAGACGTGAGGTGGCTCGAGTGCTCGAACTGGCGGTCCTGGGACTCCTGAAGGAGAAGCCCATGTACGGCTATGAGCTGAAGAAGGCGCTCGACGAGCGCCTCGGGCACACCTGGAAGTTCTCTTACGGATCGCTGTACCCGACGCTCAAGCGCCTAGCGAAGCTTGGAGAAGTCGACACCAGCACGCCGGCCGGAGAGTCCTCCCGCAAGAAGACCGTGTATCGAATGACCCCCCAGGGCGAAACGACATTCGAGACGCTCCTGGAGCAGACGATGCCCGCCGCTTCTCAAGATCGGGGTGCCTTCATGCTGCGCCTCGCTTTCTTCCGCTACACCAAGCCCGAGACCCGCCGCCGGCTACTTGAGCGCCGCCGCGGGTACTTGCAGGACCAGCTCGCGAAGATGCTGGAGTCTTTGAAGAACCTGCGGGAACGCATGGACGCCTACTCGCTGGCGCTCATGCAGTACTCCGCAAACGAAACGGAACACGACATCCGGTGGCTCGACACCATGCTCGAAGCCGAACGGAACGCCTAGGAGGGCCAGCATGTCGAAAAAGGTTCGTGTTGGGATCGTCGGAGCCGGGAACTGCGCTTCATCGCTCGTCCAGGGCGTTCAGTTCTACTGCGACGCCGACCCCGCCGAGAGCGTACCGGGTCTCATGCACGTCGATCTTGGCGGCATGCATGTTCGAGACGTTGAGTTCTCCGTCGCCTTCGACGTAGACGCCAACAAGGTCGGTCGCGACCTCTCGGAGGCGTTGGTCACCGAGCCGAACAACACGATCAAGTTCGCCGACATCCCGCCGCTCGGCATCAAAGTGCGTCGTGGTCCAACACTCGACGGCCTCGGTCGCTACTACCGCGAGGTCGTCACCGAGTCGGCCGAGACTCCGGTGGATGTCGCGGCAGCGCTGCGCGAGACCGAGACAGACGTCTTGGTGAGCTACTTGCCCGTGGGCAGCGAGGCCGCCGCGCGCTTCTATGCGCAAGCGGCGCTGGACGCAGGCGTCGGCTTCATCAACTGCATGCCGGTCTTCATCGCATCGACGCCCGAATGGGCCCAGAAGTTCCGCGACGCCGGCGTCCCAATCATCGGCGACGACATCAAGAGCCAGGTCGGCGCAACCATCCTGCACCGCTCGCTCGCCAAGTTGTTCGAGGACCGCGGGGTACGCATCGACCGCACCTACCAGTTGAACGTCGGCGGCAACATGGACTTCATGAACATGCTCGAGCGTGAACGCCTGCAGTCCAAGAAGATCTCCAAGACTCAGGCCGTCACGTCGAACATGACCCACGAGTTGCCGGCCAAGGACATTCACATCGGCCCGAGCGACCACATCCCGTGGCTGTTGGACCGCAAATGGGCGCACATCCGCATCGAAGGCCGTGAGTTCGGCAACGTGCCGATCATGATGGAGATGAAGCTCGAAGTTTGGGACTCGCCGAATTCCGCCGGCATCGTCATCGACGCAGTGCGCATGGCCAAGCTCGGACTCGAGCGCGGTATCGGCGGTCCGCTGATCGGCCCCTCGGCGTACCTGATGAAGTCCCCGCCCGAGCAGTACCCCGACGATGTCGCGCGCCAGTTGGTCGAGCAATTCATCGTCGGTACGCCGGTTTCGACGAACGGCCACACCCGGATCGAAATCCCCGAGTTGGCGCCGTTCGCGAGCGACGGCCACTAACGAAATCGTCGTCGCCGAGTCGGGAAGTTCCGGCTCGGCGACCACGCGCGCGCGCGTCCGCGAGGTCTTCTCCGGGTCGGGATTCCGCCGGTTCTTCGCAGCGCGCGTGATCTCTCAGGCCGGCGACGGTCTGTTCCAACTCGCAGCCGCTGCCGTTCTTCTGTTCGAGAACCCCGGACCCAACCCCGTCACGGCAATGCTGGGTATCAGTGTCGTCACGCTGATACCGTTCAGCGTGGTCGCACCGTTTACCGGCGTGTTCATCGATCGGTGGGAGCGCCGCAAGATCCTCACGCGCGTCCCGTTGCTGCGCGCCGCCGTGGCCGCGCTGCTTCCCTTGGCCGCGCTGGCCGGAACGCACTCATTCCTGTTCTATCTCGTCGTGCTCGTGGTTCTTTCGTCCAATCGCTTCTTCCTCGCGACGATGTCGGCCGTGCTCCCTCAACTGGTGCCTGAAGACGACCTTCTGGTTGCGAACTCGGTGTCCACCACGGGCGGTTCGATCGCGAACGTCGCCGGCCAGGGTGTCGGCGCGGCGACCGCCGCTTTCGTCGGCGGGGAACGTGCCGCGGCACTCGCGGCGCTCGCGTTCATCGTCAGCGCCTACGCAGCGCGCAGGGTGCCCGCCCATCGCGGACTTGAAGTCGTTCGTCATCCTTTGCGCGAGGAGTTGAAGGAAGTCATCGATGAAATGGTGGACGGACTGCGCCAAGTCCGCGGCCACGCCCGTGTCGTCTACGGTCTTTCGGCCGTCGCAGTCACGCAAGTTTTGGTCGGAGTGATGGTCGGCGTGTTGCTCCACTACTTCATCGTTACGCTCGGTCTCAGCGTTGGATCAGCCACACCGATCCTAGGTGTGCTCGCGCTCGGCATCGGCCTGGGCGTCGTCCTAGTTCCCCTGATCGCACGCCATCTCCACTACGACGTGCTACTTCCACTTTCGTTCGGGCTCGCCACCGCAGCCACGGCGGTGTCCGCGCTCTGGCTTTCGCGCCCAGCGATGCTTGTCGGGGCCGGCATCGTTGGAATCGCCTATGCGTTCGCGAAGATTCCTGTTGACACGATCGTTCAAGAGGAGATGGCGGACGCCGTGCGCGGGCGCGCGTTCGCCGTGTACGACATGCTGTTCAACGTGGCGCGCGTCGCCGGCATCGGCATCGCGGCTTGGGGCTACGAAGCCGGAGAGACAACCGCCGGAATCGCCGGGGCCACCGCGGTTGCCGGCGCGGCGGCCACCGTCGGGTACGGTCTGTGGGGAGGGACGAGCGTGTTCCGCAAACGAAAGATGCAGCCGCCGCGATTGCAGGCGGGAGAGATGGTGACCGTTCGGGCCTACGCGGGCGCGCGCGCCGACGAGGAACCGCGCGTAATCGTCGTCGGGGGTCACGAGCTACCCATCGACGAGATCGAGTGGCGCGCGGTCGTCGAAGAGGCGGGGAAGCGTTCGCGTGCGTTCGTCGTCCGGGTCGGCGGCCAGCGCGTCCGACTCACGCTCCACGACGATGCCACGAGCTGGGAAGTCGAGCGGATTCTGCCGTCGGCACCTCCCGACTGATCCTCATCCCAAAGAACTAAGCCCCGGCCCCTCCGAGGACGATTGAGTACGTATGAGTCTGGGGCAGTACATGGGTGGTTTGCGCGGACGCGCAGACGTTTGGCGTGAGAAACTGCGCCGAAACGGAGATCGCGTCGCGTTCGTCTTGTCGGGCGGAGGCGTCCTCGGTGCGGTGCAGGTCGGTCAGTTGGAAGCTTTGATAGCCGCCGGAATCCTGCCGGACGTCATGATCGCCACGAGCGTCGGAGCTCTCAACGCGGCATCTATCGCCGCCGACCCGACCCCACGCGGAACTGCCGAGCTACGCCGGGTCTGGAGTTCGCTTCGTTCTGAAGACCTCTTCCCCGGATCGCGCGCGCGTCACCTGCTGCACATCCTGCGCGCGGGCGATCACCTGTACTCAAACTCCGGAATCCGCCGTCAGATCGATCGAGTTCCTGCGCGCCACTTCGACGAACTGAAGATCCCGCTGCAAGTCTGCACAGCCAATCTACACACGGGCAAAGAGCATTGGATCGACTCAGGGCCGCTCGCAGCGGCGATCCTCGCGTCATCCGCCCTTCCGGGCCTGTTCCCGCCGGTGCGCATCGACGGAGAGCTGTACGTGGACGGAGGAGTCGTCAACAACGTGCCGATCTCTCGCGCAATCGAGCAGGGCATAAAGAAGATCTATGTGCTTACGTGTGGAAACGCGCAACCGGTCATGCGCCCAATCCACCGGCCCCTGGATGTGCTCATGCAAGCGGTCATCCACTCGCGGGTCGCGAGAGTCGAACTGGACCTGCACAGGTACCGCGACAAGGCCGCAATCCACATGCTGCCGTCGCCGGACACAGCCGGCATCGGATTCACCACCGTGTCGCACAGCGCGCGCCTGATCGATGAAGCGTCCACACTCACCGCTGCGTACCTGGAAGCGCGCCTCGCTCCGGTCGCTCCGTAGCGGGAATGGAATGGAACGAGCCGTGATGGGTGATCGCTCCCACCACGGCTCGTCTTGGTTCTTCCGCTAGAAGTACGTCACCTGGAGCATCCCGCCCCCGTAGTAGTCGCCCGGCGGGGGGCCGTAGTAATCGCCCGGCGGAGGACTGCCCGGGTCACCCGGCGGGGGGCCGTAGTAATCGCCCGGCGGAGGGCTGCCCGGGTCACCAGGCGGGGGGCCGTAGTAGTCGCCCGGCGGAGAGCTGCCCGGGTCACCAGGCGGTGGACTGCCCGGCGGCATCATGTCCGGTGGCGGGGTGTAGCCGGAGGGCGGAACCCAACCCGGTGGGAACTGGAACCCAGGGGGCAACTTGCCTTCAGGCGGCGCGTAGTTGTCCGGTGGACGCCAGTCGGGTGGGAACTGGAACCCAGGAGGCAACTTGCCTTCCGGCGGTGCGTAGTTGTCCGGTGGAACCCACGCCGGTGGGAACTGGAACCCAGGAGGCAACTTGCCTTCGGGGGGTGCGTAGTTGTCCGGTGGAACCCACGCCGGTGGGAACTGGAACCCGGTGGGTAGCGCGTCCGGAGGAGGACCGTAGTCGCTCGGAGGCGTCCACGCGGGTGGGAACTTGAAGTTCTCAGGCAGCATGTCGGTCGGCGGACCGTAGTTCTTCGGTGGCTCCCAAGTGGGTGGGAACTTGAAGTTCTCGGGGAGCTTGTCGGTTGGTGGCCCGTAGTTCTTCGGGGGCTCCCAAGTGGGTGGGAACTCGAAGGTCGGCGGCAGCATGTTGGTCGGCGGACCGTAGTTCTTCGGTGGCTCCCACGTCGGTGGGAACTCGAAGGTCGGCGGCAACATGTTGGTCGGGGGACCGTAGGCGTCCGGCGGAACCCAGTCCGACGGGAACTTGAAGGTCGGCGGCAACATGTTGGCAGGAGGTCCGTATTCGGCCGGCGGCTCCCACTTCGGCGGGAACTTGAATCCCGTCGGAAGCGCTGCCGGAGGAGGACCGTAGTCGCTCGGAGGCGTCCACGCGGGCGGGAACTTGAAGTTCTCCGGCAGCATGTCGGTTGGGGGCCCGTAGTTCTTCGGCGGCTCCCACTTGGGCGGGAACGTGAAGTTCTCAGGCAGCATGTCGGTCGGTGGCCCGTAGTTCTTCGGCGGCTCCCACGTCGGCGGGAACTTGAAGTCCTCGGGGAGCTTGTCCGGCGGCGGCCCGTAGTTCTTCGGTGGCTCCCACGTCGGTGGGAACTCGAAGGTCGGCGGCAGCATCTTGGCCGGCGGGCCGTAAGCATCCGGCGGAACCCAGTCCGGCGGGAACTTAAAGGTCGGCGGCAACATGTTTGTCGGCGGACCGTATTCGGCCGGCGGCTCCCACTTCGGTGGGAACTTGAATCCCGTCGGAAGCGCTGCCGGAGGAGGACCGTAGTCGCTCGGAGGCGTCCACGCGGGTGGGAACTTAAAGGCCGGCGGCAACATCTCGGTTGGCGGACCGTAGTTCTTCGGTGGCTCCCACTTGGGCGGGAACGTGAAGTTCTCGGGGAGCTTGTCGGTCGGTGGCCCGTAGTTCTTCGGCGGCGCCCAGGTGGGCGGGAACTCGAATGTGGGCGGCAGCATCGTCGGCGGTGGTCCGTAGTTGTTCGGTGGGCTGAAGTCGGCGGGGAAGGTGAAGTCCTTCGGCAATGCAGCGGACGGAGGACCGAACCCGGTCGGAGGCTCAAACCCGCGAGGGAACTGGAATCCCGGAGGGAGCGCCGTCGGCGGCACAACCTTGAACGTCGCCGGCACAAACCCCTCGAATACGGGCATCTCGCCCGGTCGGTAAGCCTCGCCGGGAGGCGGAGCCGGCCAGCCGCCGGGCGGAATCGGGCGCGCGCCCGGAGGAGCAAGCCATCCCATCTGGGGAGGAAGCATGAACTCCGGCGGCAGTTCGCCCTCGCCCGCGATAAACGCGGGAGGGATCGGCAAGCCGGTCGGAGGCAGGAAGCGAAGACCCGGAGGAAGCGGGTTGCCGTTCTCGTCGGTCAGCGTGCCATTCCACTGACCCTCGTATCCGCGACACACTCCCTCCACGACCGACGCGCACAGGTCGGTTCCGGCTCCGGCATCAACCTTGTCGCCGCCGGTTCCGGCGTCGATCCAGTCGTCGCCGCCTTGCTCGGCGCAGGCCTCGGGGTCTTCTGAGTCGACGCAGTAAGCGTCGCCCAAGAGGTTGTCGTCGCCGGCGCCGCCACGGATCTCGTCGCCGCCTAGACCGCCCTCAACGTAGTCGGTCCCGGCGCCACCGTAGATGCGGTCCGAGCCGTCGCCACCGTAGAGCCAGTCGGCGCCGCCGGATTCCGGACACGTGTCGGTTCCCTCCGTGGTCGCACACGCGGCATCGCCGAACATCTGGTCGGATCCGGCGCCGCCGTCGATGTCGTCGCTCCCATCCGAACCGGCCAGAACATCGCTGCCGGGTCCGCCGTACAAGTGGTCGTCGCCGCCGCCGCCGGAGAGGTTGTCCGTGCCGCCGGACTCGGAGCACAGGGACTGATCCAATTCAGGCGGGCAGTAGTCGTCGCCGAACAACTCGTCGGTTCCGGCGCCGCCATCGAGTTTGTCATTCCCACCCAGACCTTCCAGGTAGTCGTTCCCGACACCGCCGGTGAGAGTGTCTTCACCTGCTCCGCCGGTGAGGCGGTCTACTCCGGCGTCTCCTGTGCACACGTCGTTACCGGCGTCTCCCGAACACGTGTCGTTGTCGGGGCCGCCACTGCACGTGTCGTTGCCGCCGCCGCCGGCGCAGTCATCCAGACCCGCCTCGCCGTACATCTTGTCGTTGCCGGCGCCACCATCCATGCGGTCCGGGCCCGCGCCGCCGCGCAGCACGTCGGTTCCCGCGTCCCCGATCAAGCGATCGGTACCCACGCCGCCGTCCACGGTGTCGTTCCCGGGGCCGCCACATATCGTGTCGTTGCCGCCGAGTCCGAGGATCTTGTCGTTGCCGCCGAGTCCGACGATGACGTCGGCGCCCGCCGTTCCGCGGATCACGTCGTTCTTGGACGTTCCCACGATCGTCGCGCGCACGCCGTTGCAAGTCGGCGCGCTTGCCGCCGCCGCAACGGGAGCAAAAAACGAGAATACGCCGGTGACCATTGCCACGGCGAACGCGAGTCGCTTCATGTCTAAACCTCCGGCGTTTTCGTCTGTTCGTAAGGATCGGACGATGGGCCGAGCCGGAGCATGCCCCGTTTGGGGACCATTGCCGTCCCGCAGCGACTACTCGCGCATCACCCGAAAGGCCCCTACCGCAGCAGGCGAATCCGGCGAAGGGGTAGGTATAGAACGCGCGCCACTCCCGCGATGTCCCCGCGCGCCACCGGGCCGCGCGCGCGGCTGTCGGTCGAGGCTTCGGCGTTGTCGCCCTGGACCCAGTAGTGGCCGTCGGACAGCCCTCGTTCGCCGGGCACGGCCACGACCCGTTTGACGATCTCGAGGCTTCCGGATCGCACGACGACAATCTGCCCGCGGCGCGGCTCCGTCGGACGAATCGGGCGAACCGCCAGCGCATCCCCCGGACGCAGGGTCGGCAGCATGCTCTCCCCGGCGACACGAACCGGAAACCAGCCACGCAAAGTAGGAATAGTCACGGTACCCCCGGAGTGTTATACCTGGAAGCAGGGAAACCCAGGGAGTGGAGGGGGACGAAATGTCATTAAGATCTTGGCTGGCGCCGACGCGTGTAGTACGCGCGCATTGCGACCTGCCGTGCGGCGTTTACGACCCAGCGCAGGCGCGCATCGAGGCCGACTCGGTCAAAGCCTGCATGGAGAAATACGCAGGCAGCGACGACCCAGTGTTTCGCGCGCGCGCCGTCGCGATCAAGGAGGAGCGCGCCGAATTAGTGAAGCACCACCTGTGGGTGCTGTGGACCGACTACTTCAAGCCTGAGCACCTCAAGCAGTTTCCGGAGTTGCACCAGATCTTCTGGGACGCGACCAAAGCGGCAGGCGCGGCAAAGAAGTCCCTCGACCCGGCGGACGGGCAGAAGTTGCTCGACCTGGTGAACCAGATCGACAAGATCTTCTGGGACACGAAGAAGTAGTACTGCAGACGAAGCAACGAGGGGCGGCTTCGGCCGCCCCTCGTTTCGTTCTGCGTCCGACCCGTTACGGAGTCGCCTTCCAGTAGGGGACCTTCGGCCAGTGACCGGAAAGGTGGCAGTTCCAGCAAGATGCGTTCGGCTTGTTTGCCTCGCCGTGGCAGTACCCGCAAGGGCTCCCACTCGTGTTGGCAGGGTCGGCTAATGGGATCTCTGCCGTAAGGAACGGAATGTGGGTCCCGTGAAGGTTGCCCTTCTCAGCGGACTTCGCTGGGTCCAGGTTGAAGTTGTGGCAGTCCACGCACCCCCTGATCCGATCCAGGCCACGCTGCTTTGCCGCCGCGCGCGAGTGACAAACTCCGCAACCGGTCACCGCAGTCACGGTACCGTCCGCCACACTGGCATCGCCCGACCAGGTGTAGCTGCCCGTCCCGGCTGTGTATAGGGCGTTGTGCTTGGTGGTGTTCGCCGGGTCCTCGAGGAGCTTAAGCGCATCCATCGTCCCCGAGTACTGCGCGACACTCCCGGAGGCGTTCTGGAACCCGTCTGAAACGACATCCTTGTCGAGGCGCTGATGGCAGGTGCTGCTGCACTTCGATCCGGGCTTGGCCGGTGCAACAGGGACCTCGGGCGGGACGGGGACCTCAGCCGGCGCTGCCGGAACGATCCCCTTGGGGGCCGCGACCCCGGATGGAACCGGGGCGTCGGACGGAACCGGAACGTCGGACGGAACCGCCGTCACGACCGTGACCTGAGTTTCGGGAGTACTCGTACCGCCGGACTGACGGGTAATCCCGATCTTGTCGTCGAGCAACCTGTCAGGATCGTTTTGCCAACCCTCATAGACGAACCCGTGTGGATTCCGTGGCTTCGGCGTCGGCGTGGCCAAGGCATCTACGAAAGGCTCACCTCGCCGGATCCACACCCCTCGTTCGGCGCCGTTCGCGCGCATGTACTCGCGCTGGGAGGTCTTGTCGGCTTCAGCCTTGGCCAGCGCCGGAACAAGCGCCACCGCAGCCAGTGACGCGAGCAGGACCGCTCGCGCAAACTGCTTGCCTCGTATCATCGCAACTCCCTTTCTTGCCCGGCGCTCGATGTTTCTCCCCGCGCACCAAGGCAATGCCAGTAGGACCTGCACTTGCTCAAGGGAGAGCGACCTCCGCAACCCCTTGGGGCAATTGTGATTTCGATCACAAAACGCCTACTGATCGGAATAACATGGAGGCCAGACAGGGTCAATGGATCGCGTGACCGTAATGGTCTGTATGTTTCAATTGGGCCTTTTAAGTAGGTCGAAGGCCCTAGGGACCTAGGGTCTTCCCCCGATGCGGGCCTGGCGCGCCACCCCTAGGGTTACCGGCGGCCAAAAGGCCGTGCCGGCGGGACTCAGTCCGCGGTTTGGAAGAGCCCGAAATAGTTCCCTTGCGGGTCCAGGATCCCTGCGAAGGACATTCGCTCGCTTATGTCCATCGGCTTCACTGCGACCGTGCCGCCTAGGTCGGTCGCATGGTCGAGCGTCGTCTGCAGATCTTGAACATGCGCGTAGACGGTGACGTACGGACCGGGGCCCTGCGCCGGACCGATCCCGCCGCCGATGCCTTGACCGATCGGTTCCACTTCGGCGTAGCCACCCATGTCATCGTGCACCTTCAGTTCCCAACCGAAAAGCTCGGAGTAGAAGGCGCGCGCGCGCTCGGAGTCGCTCGAGCCGATCTCGAACCAGTCCACCGGCGGGTTGGATCCCCCGGCCCTCGGCGGACCTTCTTGCCCGGGTTCGGCGCTCTTCATCAAGCCGATGATGTTGCCGTCGAAGTCGGCGAACTGCGCGACGGTCACCACGCCGGGGATCTCGGTAACCGGCATGACGACTGAGCCGCCGAGGGACTGAGCCTTGTCCAAGATCGACTGCGGATCGTCGGCCTCGACGTAGAAGGTGACGAACCCGCGGCCGTGGTCGGTCTGGCCGATCCCGCCGTCGATGCCCGCCCCGGCGTGCGTGTTGACGATGCTGTACCCCATTTCCGGCATCGGCTGCACATGCCAGCCGAACAGCTCGGAGTAGAACTTCTCCAGCGCCTCTCGGTCGGGCCCGTTCACCTCGAAGTGCACTACCGAGTTGCCCATCGCGTTTCCCCTTTCTTCTCTCCCGCGCAGAGCATTCCCGGGGGGCACCGGACGAGTCAAGGGGCCGGATGCCCTATTCGCGCGCGCCCTGCTCGCGCGCCCACTCATCGAGCAGCGCAAAGGCTTCCTCGCGTGAGTATTCGCCGCGATCAAGGCGTATCTCCAGAAGATGCGCGAGCGCGCGCCCGACCACCGGGCCAGGCGCGACTCCCAGATGCGCCATTACGTCGGTGCCGTCGATCGGCGGGCGGATGCTCTTCAAGTCCTCCTCGGCGGCCAGGTGCGCGATGCGTTCTTCGAGCGCGTCCATCGCGTCCGATAACTCGCGCGCGCGCGCCTTGTTTCGCGTGGTGCAATCGCAGCGCACCAATGTGTTCAGCCGGTCCAGCAGCGGCCCCGCGTCGCGCACATAGCGGCGCACTGCGGAATCACTCCATCCCATCCGGAACGTGTGAAAGCGAAGGTGAAGCTCGATCAGCTCACACACCTCGTCGGTGAACTCGTTCGGAAAGCGCAACTCGCGCAGCCGCTTGCGGGCGATCTTGGCGCCGACGACTTCGTGGTGGTGAAACGACACTCCCTCAGGACCGATGCGCCGCGTTGCCGGCTTGCCGATGTCGTGCAACAACCCCGCCATTCGCAGCACAGCATCGGGCTCGCCTTCAGGCCCACTCGACACGATCTTGTCGAGGACCGCGAGTGTGTGCCGGTATACGTCCTTGTGCCGGTTGACCGGATCCTGCTCCAGGCGCAGCGCAGGCAACTCGGGCAGGAACAGTTCGCACAGGCCGGTGTCGGTCGCCAGATCGAGACCTTTTGAAGGAGCCTGGGAGTTGAGCAACTTGGTCAGTTCGTCGGCGATTCGCTCCGCCGAAACAATCGAGAGACGCCCGGCCATCTGCTTCATCGCAGCGACAAGTGCGGGATCAGGCGACAGATCCAACTGCGCAACGAAGCGCGCGGCGCGCAGCATCCGCAGGGGGTCGTCGCCGAAGGAGTCCTCGGGCGCGCCCGGCGTACGCAGCACGCGCGCCGCTAGATCGCGAACACCTCCGAACGGGTCGACGAAGGTGCGATCGGGCAGACGTAGCGCCATCGCGTTGATGGTGAAGTCGCGGCGCTCTAGGTCGGCATCGACGCTAGTGACGTGCTCGACCTGAGGGTTGCGCGAGTCCTCGGCGTAGCGCTCAGCGCGAAAGGTCGTGATCTCCAGGCGGTGACCCTGTTTGTTTACCCCGACCGTGCCGAACTGCACACCTGCGAGCCACGTTCCGTCGTGCCAGCCGCGCACAGCCTCGAGGGTCTGCTCCGGCGTCGCGTTGGTGGTGAAGTCCAAATCGTCGTGCAATCGCCCGAGCAGCGCGTCGCGCACGCTCCCGCCGACGAGATACAACTCGTGTCCGGCCTTCACGAAACGCTTCGCGAGGTCATCCACGATCGGCGAAAGCTTCACCAGATCGCGAAGACGCTCGGACAACTCGGGCGGCAATGTGCTCACCCGCTCAGAATAGCCGCTGTGTCCGAAGGCGTTACTCGCAGGAACCCACGCCGTCGGCGGCGCGCGTCACGAAACTCCAAGAAGCAGCGCGCGTCAACGACGCACCGGCGTGGTCCTTCAACGCCGACGTGGCCACCGCCGTGTACTGCGTGCACGGCTGCAGATCAATCGCGGGGTAGTACAGGATCGTGTGTGTCCCGTCCGGGCCCCACGGTCCAGCCTTGGGAAACCCCGCAAGCGGCGGGATCACCGAGAAGTCCGGGCCGATCAAGATGAAACTCGTCGGCGTCACCGTCGCCGGATCCACAGAGTTCGACAACGACACGAGGATCCGGTTCTCGCCGCCGCCCGAGTCCTGACCCGGAGAGGTGAGCGCAGGGTGCCACTTCCAAGGAACGCCGGTTTCGTTGTGCTCGGGATGGAAAGCCACAACCGCCGGGGCGGGATGCACTCCGGGGGCAGCGGTCAGCTTCCGCCACAGTCCTTCGGTGTAGCCGGCGATGGCGCGCGCCGAGAAGATCACGCCGCCGGACTCAGAGTAGAAGTGCGCGGACGACCACGGCATCTGCGCGCGCACCCGCTCGCCGTCCACCGCCGCGCCGAAGCGCTCGGCAGCGATGATCGCCGACTCGAGCGCGTTGCCGACGACGATTCCCTGGGTCGAGATGTCATCGCGGCCGATCGAGGAATACACCGCGACCAGATCCTCGGCCGGCGGAACATAGTGCGGGATCTCGGCCCACAGGAAGTGGTCCTTGATCGCGATCATGTCCATCGCGTACTCGATGCTGTTGATCAGGCTCCCCGGCGGAATGCCCCCGAGGGGATCGCCGCTCGCGACGGGGTGATCCGGAAACTCGCCGTGGTCGGTGGCGAGCGGCTCGAAGAGCCAGTCCCAGATCTCGTCGCCCATCCCGTGCGCAGCCGCGCCCAGCAGGTGCGCGATCATCGGCGCGCACGGCCCCGTGGGATTGGTGACCGCCGCACACTCCGGCTTGGAGCGAATGTGCGCGACGTAAGCGTTGATGAAGTTCTCCCAATGAGAAACCTCGCCGTAGTCGCCGCCGGGGACCTGGGCGTCGCGCGCGACGTAGCCGGAGTCGGGGTACAGCGCTCCGCTCAAGAACGGGTCCCGGTTGGCCGCAAGCAGCGCGGCAAGTGCCGGGGTCTTCACGAACCCTCGCGACCTGTCTGCCATCAGCGCGTGGGTAGTGTCCCCTGCGGCTCCCGCAGGCAGCACTCCGGCCACCGCGAACACAGCGGCGGCGGCGGCAATCCAACGACGCGTCTTCACCCGAGGCTCCCTTCACCGGCAGGGCGCGCGCCCGCCGAATCGCCCTCATCGTAGCGAATCGGACAGATCGGGTGGCGCCTGCGGTAGACACGTGACACATTCACCCGCCTTGGATTCCCGGAGTTCTGAACGGGCTTACGTACCAGGCGATCGAATCGAAAGCTTGCCGACCGATTAGTGCAGTGCAATAATAATCATGCGTAAGGTCCGACTGACTCAGTCCGCTCGCAAGCGACGTATCGGCAAGGCACACATCCTCGCGACGATGAACCGGGCAGGAGAGCCCGAACGGATTCCCGCCGAAGGTGACATTGACGAGCGACTGCTCTGGATCGGCCGCGACGACCGAGGTGTTGTGTTGGAAGTCATCGGCATAGATCTACCGGAGTACATCCTGATCATTCACGTGATGCCGTACGCCTATCGGAGGAAGTGAATGGGCGCGAAGAAGGCGGAAGCCGCCAAGTATGAACCGGCAGACGGTCGTGACGCCGATCTGAAGCGAGAGGAACTCCGCGACCGGCAGGGCCGCCGCATCACGCCCGACTACGTTCGGCGCGCCGTTGCCGACGTCCACGAGAGAACGGGACGCGGTCGACCGTCGCTCACCGGCAAAGCGAAGTCCTCCCCGCAAGTCACCTTCCGGCTTCCTCCGGCGCTGCGGGCCAAAGCAGCGGCGCGCGCGAAGCGCGAAGGGAAACGCGTGTCGGCGGTCGCGCGCGAAGCGCTCGAGCGCTACCTCACATCCTGAAGCGGCTGGGAGGACATCTTCCGCGGATGTCCACGACCGGCAGGGCCGCCGCATCACACCAGGCGCGGAGAACTGGTATTGCCAGGTGCGGGATAGCGGTAGTTGTGGCTGCGGAATAGTGGTATCGTGTCCCACGTGGCCGAGTACCGAACCCGTGCCGTCGAACCGCTCCTCTCGGGGCTTCTCGGCGAGTTGCCGGCTCTACTTATCGTCGGCCCACGCGCGACCGGCAAGACGACAACGGCGTCGCGGCTTGCGGCAACGGTCGTGCGCCTCGACCGGCCGGCCGAAGCCGCCGCATTTCGGGCCGATCCCGATGCCGCACTTCGCACCCTGGAGGAACCGGTCCTGCTGGACGAGTGGCAGGCCGTGCCTGAGGTTTTGGGGGCCGTCAAGAGATCAGTCGATGCCGACCCGCGCCCCGGCCGCTACTTGTTGACCGGATCTGTGCGGGCCGACCTCGATGCCGAAACCTGGCCGGGAACCGGCAGGCTGGTGCGAGTGCCGATGTTCGGGATGACGGTGGCCGAGCAACGCGGCAACCCGGGAACCGCCCCATTGCTGGACCGGCTCGCGCGAGGCGACGAACTTCGAGTCCCGTCGGATCCCCCAGATCTTCGCGGCTACGTCGAGCTGGCTCTTCTCGGGGGCTTCCCGGAGGCGGCGCTTTCGCTCTCGGACGCCGCAAGGCAGCGGTGGATGGAGAGCTACATCGACCAGCTCCTTACGCGCGACGCCGCGCAGATCGAAACGGGCCGGGATCCGATTCGTCTCGCCCGCTACTTCGAGGCCTATGCCGTGAACTCCGCCGGTATCATTCACGACACGACGCTGCTCGAAACCGCCGGGATCAATCGAAAGACCGCCCTGGCCTACGAAGAGCTTCTGCTGAACTTGCTGATCGCAGAAACCCTGCCGTCGTGGACGTCGAACCGCCTCAAGCGCTTGGCGCGCGCGCCAAAGCGTTACCTCACCGATGCGGCGTTGCTCGCCGGGGGCTTGCGTTTGGATGCCGCCGGGATCATGCGGGACGGGGAGATCCTTGGACGAGTTCTCGACACCTTTGTCACCAGCCAAGTCCGCGCCGAAACCCCGCTCGCCGAGTCTCGTCCGCGCCTGTACCACCTTCGGCAGGAAGAAGGCCGTCATGAGGTGGATCTCCTGGCCGAGTTGGCCGGAGGAGGGATCGTCGGAATCGAGATCAAGGCAAACGCGGCGCCCGACCTCGCGGCAGCGAAGCACTTGGCTTGGCTCCGAGACAAACTCGGCAACCGGTTCGTCGCTGGGGTCGTGCTTCACACGGGTCCGCGCAGTTACTCGCTTGCCGACCGCATCCTCGCGGCGCCCATCGCCACTTTGTGGGCCTAATCAGCTCCGGCGCCGCGAGCACGTATCGGGTCGGCTGGAACGCGTCACACCACGACCCAGCGATCGACTGCGACGTACGTTCCCGACGACGACGAGTTCTTCGTCCCCGCCACCACGATGCGGATCGTGTGCTCTTCGTCGGAAAGGCCGCGGAAGGACCGGCGAACGCCGTACTTGGTGCTCGACGAGTAGTTGTCGAACGTTCCCTTGGAGACGCCGTCGATGTAGACCGTTGCCTTGCCCTGATTCGTGCCCGTGACCGTGTACCAGTCCACGCCGGTGCCTCGGAACGAGAACCACACGTTCGCACCCTTGGTGGGCGAAGAAGCGAACTTCCCGCCGGAAGCGCTCGAGGCCGAAAAGCGTTTCCAGAACGCGTCCACGTCCGGCGAGGCGTCAACGACTCCGTCCCACTTGAACGCGTCAACGGCAACCAGCGTCCCGGTTCCCGAGGAAGACCCCTTCTTTCCCGTCACCTTGATCGTGATCTCGTGGATGTCGTCCGTCAGGCCCGAGAACGTGCGCGCGACCTTGTAGTGCGCGCTCGACGCATACTGGTTGAACGTTCCTTTGTTGACCCCGTCGATCGTGACGGTCGCGGTTCCCTTGTTCGGCCCGGTGACCGTATACCAGGTCACCGATGTGCCGGCGAACAGATACCACACGGACGCACCCGCCAGACTCTCCTCAACATAGGAGCCGCCGTGGGCACCCGACGCGCGCACGCCTCGCCAAACAAAGCGCGCGCCGAAACTGCTTTCCTGCTCGATCTTTGACGCGCGGAATGCGCGTACGGTCGTCGGCACGGGCGATCCCGTCGAGTCTTTCGCGGGAGTGACTTCGGACGGATTGACGGTGACCGAGTATCGCTGGCCGGCCGTCAGGTAGTCGTAGGGGAAAAGAGCTGCGGTAGCGACTGGGCCGGTTCCGCAATCGACCAGACTGCCCGAGTCGCCTGCGCTGTCCGCACACAGGAGAAGTGCGTCGACCACAGACCCCGTCCCGGTGTTGCGCAGAACGAAGTTGCTCTCGGTCACGCCGGAAACCGCGTGACTGAAATCAACGCTCACGAGATCATCCAGGGATGCCGGAAGGGTGATCGTCGCAGTGGGAGCGGCGTTGACGGTGAAGCAAGCCGGGCACGTCTTCACGCCCGCGTCGGGGTTGGTGACGGTGATGGTGCGCGCGCCTGTTGCGGCGTCGGAAGCGACGTTGACGACGGTGGTCAGACTGGTGGCGCTGACGAACGTGGTCGATGCCACGGTGACGCCCGAACCGGAGAACGCCACCGTTGCACCGTCTTGGAATCCGGTTCCGGTGATCGTGACGGTTTGAGATGTTGCGCCTTGGCCGCGCGACGACGGCGACGCAGACGTCGGGGTGGGGGCGGCGTTGACTGTGAGGCAGTCCGCACAGGTAGCCGGAGTTGCCGCGTCGGGGTTGGTGACGGTGATGGTGCGCGCGCCGGTTGCGGCGTCGGAAGCGACGTTGACGACGGTGGTCAGACTGGTGGCGCTGACGAACGTGGTGGAGGCCACGGCGACACCCGAGCCGGAGAACGCCACTGTTGCACCGTCTTGGAATCCGGTTCCGGTGATCGTGACGGTTTGAGATGTTGCGCCTTGGCCGCGCGAGAGAGGGCTCGCGGAGGTCGCAGTCGGGGCGGCGTTGACGGTGAAGCAACTCGCGCAGGAGGCGGTGTCGAGGCCGCCGAGGCCTTGGGCAACCGTGAGAACGTGAACACCGACCGTCGCGGTCGGGGCAACCGTGATGTTGGCGATGAGTTGAGTAGCGTCTACAAATGTCGTCGAGTTCACAGTGATGCCGGAGTCGAAACTCACTGTGGCATCGCTCTGGAAGCCCGTTCCATTGACCGTAACGTTTTGGCTCGTCGCGCCTTGACCGCGGGAACTCGGGTTTGTCGACGTCACCGTCGCAGCGAGAGCCACCCCCGTAAACACCATGAGGAACGCAAGAGTTCCCGTCAGCACAGACAGCATTCGAGTCTTCACGCGCATAATGTCTTCCCCCGTCTCCAACTGCTCCTATTGGAACCCCACTCAGCGCGCAATTGTAGACGAACCCGGACAATGTGCGTCACAGCGACAGGCGGCGGAGACGCAGGGATCTCGAGACGCAGCGACGAATCCCGGGCCGAATGCGGCGGTCGGGAACTAGCGTCACGCGAGGCCGGCTTGGCGCATTCTCACGGTGAGGTCGTGGGGGCTGGTGGCGGCCGTGAGGGCTTCTTCCATCGACACCTCGCCGGCTTCGTATAGTCGGATGAGGTGCTGGTCGAAGGTGTGCATGCCGTAGTACTCGCCTTCTTCGATCACTGAGGCGATCTGCTCGGTCTCTTCGGGGTTCGCGATCATCTCGCGGATGCGGCCGTTGGCGACCAGCACCTCCAGCGCGGGAACGCGGCCGCTGCCGTCGGCGCGCGCCAGCAAGCGCTGACACACGATTCCCTTGAGCGACCCGGCAAGCGACAGGCGCACCTGCATCTGCTGATACGGCGGATAGAAGTCGATGACGCGGTTGACGGTCTCGGTCGCGTCGGTGGTGTGCAGGGTCGAGATCACCAGGTGTCCGGTCTCGGCGGAATGCAACGCCGCGGCCACTGTCTCGGTGTCGCGCATCTCGCCGATGAAGATGACGTCGGGATCCTGGCGAGTGACGGATCGAAGCGCTGCGTGGAAATCGGCGGTGTCGATCCCGACCTCGCGCTGATCGACGATCGCCATACGGTCTTCGTGGATCACTTCGATGGGATCCTCGATGGTCACGATGTGGCAGCGCCGCGTCATGTTGATGTGGTTGATCATCGCCGCAGTCGTTGTCGTCTTGCCGCTGCCGGTCATACCGGTTACGAGCACGAGGCCGCGGCGTTCCTCGGCAAGTTCACGCACTGTCGGTGGCAGCCCGAGAGACTCGAACGACCGCGTCGCGGGCAGCACCCGGCGCATCGCCAGGCCCACCAGCCCGCGCTGACGAAAAGCATTCACGCGGAACCGGCCGACCCCGGGTTCGGTGTAAGCGAAGTCGGCCTCGTTGTTGCGAAGGAACGCCTCGTGCTGTTCGGACGGCATGAGCGAAAGAGCGAGCACTTCGCACTCGTCGGCGGTCATCGGATCGCCCGGCACAGGAATCAGGTCCCCGTCGATACGCAGGTATGCGGGCGCGCCGGCGCGTACGTGAACGTCCGAGGCCTCCCGCTCGGCCGCCATTCGAAGCAAGTATCCGATGTCCATGGGTCGGTCTCTCCCCCTCTCAAGCATCGGTGTCCGGGCGTGAACGCTTTACCCCTGTTCGTCGGAATCCGTGCGGAGATCCTTCTCGGGCGCGGAAGCTCCCAGCTTCGCCTGTCCGCCGCTGTCCAACTCACGCTGGACGGCCTTGCGAACGCCGCGCCAGGACAGGTTGAACAGCACTGCCAGGATTACGAAGACCACGAAGCCGCCGGCCCCGAGGTATCGATCGGCGATTTGCCACGACTCCCCTAGCAGGAACCCCAAGCCCGCAACGGCCGCCGTCCAGGCCGCCGCGCCGGCGACGTCGGGCGCAATCAGGCGGTGCACCGGCAGGCGCGCGATCCCGGCAACCAGCGTGCGAATGCTCCGAAAGAAGGGGGCGAACCTGCCGAACAAGATCGCGCGCCCCCCGTACTGCCGGAAGTACGACTCGAGGACGGGCAACCGCCGTTCCGGAAGGAAGAAGTAGCGGCCGAAACGACGCACGATCGCGCGCCCGGCGACCCGGCCCAGCACGTACCCGGTGAGATCCCCGAGCAGCGCGCCCGCAAAAGCGACGGCAATCACCTGCTCAAGGTGCAAGGGAGGCGCATCACCCAGGATCGAATTCGGTGAAGACAGAAACCCCCCGAACAGCAACACTGCCTCTCCCGGGAGCACCGAGGCAACGAACACGCTCGACTCCAAAAAGACCGCGACGAAAATAATCAGCAGCCCCCAGTCGGAGAACCAAGGAGTCAGCGTTTCGATCAGATCCGTGAGCACGAGCGAATCCTACTTCCGCGGTCAGCCGGTGCGATCGGGCGCGCGCGCGCGCCCCGGCGAAAGAAGAAGCTGAATCGCCACGAGGATGACGAATGCTCCGAATGCCCGGCCGAGTGCCGCCTCCGGGATCGACCGCGCCAGCAGCGCGCCGATCACGGCTCCGACGGCGCCACCCACGCCGAGCCACGCGCCGACGCGAACGTCCAGCAGTCCGCGACGAAGGTTCGCCGCCGTTCCTGCGCTTGCGGTGGCAATGATCACCAGCAGCGAAGTTCCCTGCGCGATGTGCTGCGCCTGTCCCAACAGAATAGTCATCGCCGGAACCATGACGATCCCGCCGCCGACCCCGAGCAACCCTGCGTACACGCCGGCCAGCAGCCCGACTCCGAACGCAACCGCGAAGCGCGCCGCGCCGGTCAGGACCACAAACTCGGCGCCGCTGCCGAACTGAAACAGCAGCTTCACGCCCGCCAGGACGGCCGTGGCAACGAAGGTTGCGCGCAGCGCCGACTCGGGAACACGAGCCAGCAACCTGACCCCCATCGGCACACCCATGACACTCCCGAGAGCCAGCGGCACCGCAATCGCCCCGTTGACGTTCCCGTCACAAAGATAGAGCACCGTGGAGACGACCCCGATCGGCAGAATCGCGGAGAGCGAAGCCGCGTGCGCGCGCCGCTGTGCGAACCGAAGACCCAGCACGAGCGCGGGAACCATTACCACTCCGCCCCCGACGCCCAGCAGCCCGCCGGCCATGCCGCCGGCCATGCCGACGGCGACGTACAAGGCGCGTCGGTCGGCCGGCATGCGGCGATGCTACCGCGACCGATAGCATCCTGGCGTGCTCCGCCGGATATCGATCGCCCTCGCACTCGCCGCCGGGTGCGTTCTTGTCGTCCTTCCGGCGCGCGCACAGGTGTCCCCGTCGCCCTCGCCCTCGCCGCCATCGTCGTCGCCCGCGCCCTCGCCGTCCTCAGAGGAGGCGTCCGCGGTCTTGCGCGTTGTCTCGATCTCGCCGTGGATGGACCGCGAACACCCGTTTCGCGTCACGGTTCAGATCCTCAACCCGACGGATGTCGCGCTCGAGGACGTGTTCGTTCGCGTCGCGTTCTACTCCCGGGTCCGTTCACGCTCGGAATTGCGACTGGCCCTCGACCACGGACGCTCCTCGCGTCCGGTGACGAGCATCCCTCAGCGGATCCAGGACACGATCGCTCCCGGAGAGCAGCGCACGATAAGGATCACCAAGACCGTCGCCGAGATATCCCCGACCCTGGCACGCACCGGCGTCTATCCGGTCCAAATCGCCATGCGCCATTCGACCGGATCCGCGTCGGCCTGGACCGCCGTCCCCGCCCTGGGAAGCGCACCCTCGTCGCGACTTAACCTCACGTGGATCATGCCGCTCACCGCAGCAACGGTCACGCGCCCCGACGGCGTGTACGAGGCGTCCGTGGTTGATGCTCTCGGCACGCACGCGCTTGCGCAGCAAATGGAAGTGCTCGCAGCGCGCCCCGGACTCGCGGTGACGCTCGCGCCGAACCCATCATTGCTGGACGCTGCGGCCGACCTCTCCGACGGGTTTGCCGCCAACGGCCCCGCAGGAGTCGTTTCGATCCCTGCGACCAGCCCGACGGCGCAGAACGCCGCGGCGTTCATCGACGCGACCAAGCGCGCCGCAGCTTCGGTAGCCGAAGTCGCATCCGTTCCCTACGCGCCGGTTGACCTGCCTTCGCTCGCCCGCCGCGGGCTGCGAGAGGACCTTCTGCGCCAGTTCGTGCTTGGTCGAACCGTGATCGAGTCCCGACTGGGGCGCGCGGCATCGGCAGACACGCTCTTGCCGCCGGCGTTCACCTTCGACAACCTCAGCGGCACGCTTCTGGCACCGCTGGGAGTCCGCAACCTAGTGCTCGACGCCGGAGCAGTCCCCCCGAGTGCCGATGCGCCTTTCCAACCAAATCTGTTCGGACCGTCGACTCCGATCGCGGTGCGCGCGCGCTCGACGAAGTACACGGCGCTGCTGCCCGACGTCGCACTGCGCGCGCGCCTAGACGCCAGCGGGCAAGGACCTTTGCCGGCTCAGGCGTTGATTGCCGAAACCGCGAGCGCCTGGCTGGAGATGCCCGGATTCGCCGCCGAGCGCGTCCTGGTGTTGGCGTCACGGCGTCTGCCGGATTACGTGGCTCTGGGGGCAGCGGTGGATGGGTTCCGGACGGCGCCGTGGATCCGGATGCGCCCGGCATCTGAGGCCGCACGTGTTCTGGCACCCAAGAACTCGCCGGTCGCGCTTCCATCGCCGGCGCGGCCGGACCGCCCGCATCTGCGCGCGGCGCGCGCCGCGCGCAACTCGCTGCGCCTGTTGACCCAGATCGCGGCCGAAACCGCCCCGGGGATCGACCGACTGGACCGGCTGATCTTGCTGTCGGAGTCGGCCGAATGGGACGCCGCCCCGAGGGCCGGCGCCGCGCTCGCGCGCGCAGTGACCGCGCGCGTGGATGAAGTCGTCGATCACATTCGCGTGGTGTCCGGACGTCGCGTCACCCTGACCTCCAAAACCGGCGCGGTCCCGGTGACCCTGCTGAACGGCAATCATTTCCCCGTACGAGTTCGGGTAAGGCTGCAAAGCGCCAAGATCGGCTTCCCGGCCGGAGCCGCGCGGACCGTGGAGTTGCAGGATGCAGACGAGACCTTCGACTTCGAGATCGAGGCGCTCGGAACCGGCTCTTTCCCCGTCGATATCGACGTCCGCACTCCCGGCGGCGCGCGGGTGCTGGCGCGCGGCCAGATCGTCGTCCGCTCCACCGTTGTAAGCACCTTCGCGCTTGCGGCCGTCGGGGGCAGCACGGTCTTCCTCCTCGTGGCTTGGATCGGTCGCGGCCTGCATCGACGCAGAACCGGACGATCAGTCGCCGCCGCACCCCGCGCCCACTGATACGCTCGCGGCAATGTCCGATCAGGCGTCGCCGACTCCCGCAGGCCCATCACTGAAGCGCGCCACAGCCGTCATGAGTTCCGGCACGGCGCTGTCACGCATCACCGGTTTCGTCAGGCTGGCGGTCATGGCGTGGGCAATCGGGGGCGTCGAGTCGAAACTCCCCGACACCTACAACCTCGCCAACTCGATGCCGAACATCGTCTACCAACTCGTGCTCGGCGAAGTGCTGGCAACGATCTTCGTGCCGGTATTCGTCGAGTACTTGGCCAAGCGCGATCGAGAGGAAGCCTGGGGACTAGCCTCCTCGATCCTCAACATCGGGATAGCCACGGCAGCGGTGTTCTCGGTCGTGACGGTGGTTGCCGCTCCGTGGCTCATCAAGATCTACACCTTCCACCTCAGCGGTCCCGACAAGATCCTGCAGGAGCAAGTGGGTGCCTTCCTGCTGCGCCTGTTCATGCCGCAAATGATCTTCTACGCCGTCGGAGCAGTGCTGACCGGACTGCTCAATGCCCATCGCAAGTTCGCCGCTCCGATGTTCGCTCCATTGCTGAACAACGTCATCGTGATCGCCACGTTCGCCCTTTTCCGGTTACGCCACGCCGCGGGTGCGCCGCAACTGCAAGACCTGTCCTTCTCCGACAAGATGTTGCTCGGCGGCGGCACGACACTCGGCGTAATTGCGATGACGCTCGTGCTGTTCCCCTACATCCGCGCCCTTCCCGGTCGCTACAGCGCGCGCGCGTTCCAATGGCGCCATCCTGCGATCCGTCATGTCGGCAACCTCGCCAAGTACTCGATCGGATACGTGATCGTGAACCAGGTCGGACTGTGGGTCGTGTACGCGCTCGCCAACGGTGTCCGCGGAGGCGTCACCGCATACCAGAACTCCTGGATCCTGTATCAACTCCCTTACGGCATCTTCGCAGTCAGCGTCATGACCTTCATCGTGCGCGAGGTCTCGGAGCATCACGTGCGCGGGGACCTCGCCTCCGTGCGGCGCGACGTGTCGCTCGGGCTGCGCACGACGGCGTTCATCGTGCTTCCGGCCTCTGCGGGGTTTGTCGCCCTCGGGCGACCGATCATCCGGCTGCTGCTGCAACACGGCGCATTCAAGGCCGACTCTACGGAGTTGTTTGCCGACACCTTCGTCCTCATGGCGATCGGTCTCGGCGCCTACGCGGCTTTCCAGCAGATCATGCGCGCGTTTTACGCCATGCAGGACACGCGCACTCCCTGGATCGTCAACATCATCGCCGTCGGCGCGAACGTCGGCGCGGCGATTCCCCTGTACCTGGCGCTCGGAGTACCCGGCCTCGCACTCGCGCACGCCATCTCGTACACGTTCGGAACCGTCGCCGGCGGCGTGCTGTTGCGCCGGCGCCTCGGCGGCCTGGACGGCCGGCGCCTGGCGTTGTCGCACGCGCGCATCGGCAGTGCCGCGATCGCGACCGGCGGGACCTCGTGGGTGGTGGCGCGCGCGCTCGCATCCCGCGTCGACCTGGCAACGACCGCCGGACGCTTGACGCAAGTCGGGGCTGCGGTTGCAGCCGGCCTTGCCGTGTACATCGCACTGGCGCGTATCCTCGACATGGACGAGTTCCGTCCTCTGGCAAGAATGCTCGGTGGCCGGTTCGGGCGACGAGGAGCGCGAGGATGAACGAGCACGGCATCACGCTGACAAGGATCGTGTTGCTGCTCATCGTTATCGCAGCCTTCGTCTTCGAGGGCGGTGCCGTGGTCGTCGCGCGCGTCCAGGCCGACCGGCTCGCAATCGACGCTGCCGACGAAGCCGGCGGGGTCTACGCGCGCTCCGGAAGCACCGCCAAAGCCGAGGTGGCCGCGCGCGACATCGTCGAGCTGGGCGGCGGCGAGCTTGCGAACTTCTCCGTGTCGCGGTCGCAACTTACGGTGAAGGTGACCGTGCGAAAGCAAGCTCGGACTTTCGTCATCCATCGCATCGGGGCCTTGCGCAAGTTCTCCGTTGCGGAGGTTACCCACCAAGGGGAGGTGCAAAGCTCGTGAGTCCTGCCGTGGGAGACGTGCTCGGCGAGCGCTACTCCCTGCGCAAACCGGAGTGGAACTGGGCCGAAGGTCAAGTCTGGCTGGCGCGAGATCGCGTGCTCGACCGGGCGGTGCTGGTGCAGATCCTTTCGCCGGAGGTGGAAGCCGATCGCACCGCCGCGCACGCGTTCCAGAAGGCCGCCGCGCAGGCCGCGCAGTTCACCCACCCAGGCCTGCTTAGGATTTTTGACATCGGATCCTCCCCAACTTTCGTCGTCTTCGAGCACGCCACGGCCGGGCGGCTCGCCGACCGATTGCGCGCCGGACCCCTTCGCCCCGAGGAAGCCGCGCGCGCGGCCCTCGGGATGGCGCGCGGGCTCGAAGCGCTTCACGAACGAGGCACTTGGCACGGAGCGCTGTCTCCGGAGACCGTGCTGTTCGACGAGGAAGGCCGCGCGAAGATTCTGGCGACCGGCATCGCCGACGCGTCGGAACGCGCGGCAGCAGCGGTCCCGGCCGCCTACCGCGCGCCCGAGCCCGACGCGCTGCCTGCCGACGCAGACCGCTACGCGCTCGCGGCACTGACGTCGCACATGCTCACGGGCAAGGCCCCCGAACCCGGCGTATCTGCGGCACAGCAACGAAAGGGAGTGCCGGCGTCGCTGAGCGCACTGCTGGCGCGCGCCCTCTCACCCGACGCGTCTCGGCGCCCCGGACTCGACGAGTTCGTAGGAGCCCTCGCTCCGTACGCGCGCGTGATCCCGCGGGAAGCTCGCGGTCCGCACATCCGACGCTCCGAACTCAGTTGGCTGGTTCCGGTCGCGCTCATCGTGGCGCTGGCTGCAGTGGCGGGAACCGTGGGAGTCCAGATTGCCCGCAACCTGGCACGCACACCCTCGCCGGAAGCATCCGCGACGCCGACGAGCGGCCCGATCATCACCATCGCCGACGCTTCGGACTTCGACCCTCCGCCGGGAAACAGCGCGGAGCACCCCGAGCACGTCGGCCGCGCGATCGACGGCGACCCACGCACCTCGTGGGCAACCCTGGGATATCGCGTGGCCTCGATGTCGCCGAAGAAGGGCGTCGGGCTGCTGTTCGATCTCGGAGCTGCGCGCGCAATCAGCAGCGTTCGCGTCGAGTCCACACTGCCGGGGTGGTCGGCGGAGATCCGCACCTCCAACGTCGCAGGCACCTCGGCCGACGACTTCCGCGTCGTCACGAGCTTCACTGCCGGCAGCGAAACGCCCGTAGCCTTGCGCGCGGGAACCCGAGCGCGATACGTCCTGCTCTGGATCACCCAACTCGTCAACGACGGCAGCGAATCCGATTTCCCGTTCCGCGCGGCCGTGTCCGAGGTCGAATTCCTGGCCGCCTGAGCACGCGCGCGCCGGGAGGCGCCGTTCGGCGGGGTATGCTCGCCGCGTGCGAGTACGAGCAGTCGACGAAACCGAGCGCGCGCGCTTCAATGCGGCCGTCGCCGCGTCCCCCTTGGCCGACGTCCTGCAATCCTGGGAGTGGGGCGAGATCAAGCGCGCGAGCGGCTGGGACGCGCTTCGGCTGATCGTCGAGGACGACGCCGGGCGGATTCGGGCGGCGTGTTCGGTACTGCGAAAGACCCCGGCGCCCGGCGTTCCACCGCTGCTGTACGCGCCGCGCGGGCCGGTTCTGGACTACGCCGACACCGCCGCGTTGCGAGCACTGCTCGAAGGGATTCGCGCGCGCGCCGGTGGTGCCTTCATGTTCAAGTGCGACCCACCGATCGAAGCCGGAATCGCATCCGAAGCGCTTCTACGCGAAGGCCTCGCCGAAGTTCGCGGCGGCGCCTTCGGCGGAGTACAGCCGACCGCGGTGATGGTGCTCGATCTGAACGCAGACCCAGACAAGATCTTCGCGGGCTTCAAGTCCAAGTGGCGGTACAACGTTCGCCTTGCTGAACGAAAGGGCGTTCGCGTCCGCGAGGGAACTCGAGCCGACCTGCCGGCCTTCTACGACATCTTGCTGGAAACCGCTCGGCGCGACCACTTTCTTGTACGCGGCCGCTCGTACTTCGACACGCTCTGGGACCGGCTGGCTCCCGGAGACATGGCCAAGATGTTCGTCGCGGAGTTCGAGGAACGCCCAATCGCCGCGATCTTGTGCACGCCCATGGGCGAGCGCGTCGTCTACAACTACGGCGCGTCCTCCAACGAGCACCGCAACGTGATGCCGAACCACTTGCTGCAGTGGGAAGCCATCCGATGGGCGACGAAAGCCGGATACCGCGTGTACGACTTCCGCGGGGTCTCGCCGCTTCGCGAGGGCACCGCGCCCGATCCGCACATCGCCGGACTCAACCGCTTCAAGGAAGGCTTCGGCGCGCGCTACGTTGAATACGCGGGGCCGTTCGACTTGCCCTTGCGTGCCGGGTGGTACTCGGTGTGGCGTCACGCTGCGCCGCACGCAATGCAAGCGCTGCGACGCTTGCGGCGCGCCGGTGCGGAGGCTGCCGACTGATGGACGCGACGACCTGGGTCGAGGTCTCCCGCGAAGGGCTGCGCGCCAACATGCGTGCGGTCGCCGATCACGCGGGCGTCGCACTGTGCGCCGTCGTCAAGGCGAACGCATACGGCCACGGCTTGACGGAAACGGCGCGCGTGTTCGCCGATGCCGGCGCGACGATGCTCGGCGTCGCGCGCATCGAGGAGGCGCGCGCGCTGCGCGCGGCCGGGATCGATGCCCCTGTCCTGCTGATGATGCCGGTACCCGACATCGCCGAGGCGCTCGCGCTCGGGTGCGCGGTAACGATCGACGATGTTGCGGCAGTCGAGGGCATCGGTGCGGGGGCGCACGTCCACCTCAAGGTAGACACCGGAAACGGCCGTCTGGGCGTGACGCCGAAGGACGCAATCGCCGCTGCCGAGGCTATCGTCGCGCGCGGCGCGACTGCCGACGGGATTTGGACGCACTTCGCCGACGCCGCCGGCCCAAGTAGCGCGCGCCAACTCGCGCTCTTCTCGAGTGTCGTAACGGCAGTGCGCGCGCGCGGCTTCACGCCCCTGGCTCACGCGTCGAACTCGGCCGCGGTGCTGGCGCTTCCCGGCGCGCGCTTCGACATGGTCCGAGTGGGAACACTGCTGTACGGACAGAA
This sequence comes from Actinomycetota bacterium, assembly GCA_041658565.1. Classification (NCBI taxonomy): domain Bacteria; kingdom Bacillati; phylum Actinomycetota; species Actinomycetota bacterium. The sequence continues at coordinate 74,262 of JBAZZY010000008.1, forward strand.
CCCCGTCGGAGCGCGCGCGCCCTGGACGCTGCGAGACACCTTCGCCTGGTACGCGCACGTGGTTTCGGTTCGGACGCTGCAACAAGGCGCCACGGTCGGATACGGGTCGGAGTGGACCGCGCCGCGTCCCACGCGCGTAGCGACGCTCCCGATCGGGTACGCCGACGGCTTCACGAACGAACCCCACGCGCGCAGCGAGAGCGCGCGCGAAGCGGCGCGCACGGCCGCGCGCACGGCGGCGACGCTGCTCGGGCGCGCGCCGATTACGCGGGCCGTGTACTTCGGTGAGCGGCGCGCGCCCGTCGTCGGCCGGGTCGCGATGCAGGCGGTGACTGTTTCGCTCGAGGGCCTCGACGACGTCGAAGTCGGTGCCGTCGCCCGCATCCCCGCGCGCCGCCTGATGGTGTCGTCGGCAATCGACCGGGTCTACCGGTGAGCGAGCACGAGTCCGACGCCGCGCTGCTCGAGCAACTCGCGCGCGGCGAGCGCGGTGCGTTCGACGAGATCGTGAATCGCTACGAACGCCGTGTCTACGCCGTCGCATTGCGCATGTGCGCAAACCCCGACGACGCGCGCGACGTCACGCAGGAGGTCTTTTGCAGCGCGCTGCGTTCGCTGAAGCGCTTCCGCCAAGAGGCACGGCTTTCCACTTGGTTTCACCGCGTCGCCGTCAACGCATCGCTCGACTACCTTCGCAAAGCGTCCAAACGCCCAGTCGCTCCGATCGATGCAGCCGAACATCTGGCGTCGGACGCCGCGGGACCCGAAGAACTCGCCGGGGCCGCAACACGCGCCGTCGAAGTACAAAGAGCCCTAACGCAGTTGTCCGGCGAGCACCGCGCAGTGCTCGTTCTCCACGACCTGCAAGGCCTGGATTACGCTGAAGTTGCAGCGGTGCTGGACATACCGGTCGGAACCGTCAAGAGCCGCGTTCACCGGGCGCGCGCCGAGATCGCCGGACGTCTCGGTCACCTGCGTTCGACAACGACGGAACCATCAAGCGGTCAAACCCCTCTAACTGAAGAACCATGAACACTCCCGCGCACGACCAGGAGCGGCTCTCCGCCTACCTCGACGGTGAGCTGGAGTTCGCCGCGCGCGCCGAAGTCGACGCGCACCTGGGCGAGTGCGGGTCGTGCCGCGCGACGCTCGCCGCGTTGCGCACGACCGTCGCCGACCTGCGCGCGCTGGAGGAACCCGCGCCTTCGGCGCAGGACTCGTGGGCCCTGCGCGCCGCGGTCGCGCGCGCGCGACGCTCGCAGGTACGGCGCGTTCGGCTGCCGCTGGCGATCGGTGGCGTAGCCGCAGCACTCATCGCGTTTGCCGCCGTCACCATGCGCGGACCGGAGCCCGTCTCCGGATCGGGAACCGCCGAGATGGCGCTTGGAGCCCGACCCCCGATCCTCCTGCTCGAACAGGATTTCGACGCCGCCTCCGCGCGCGATTTGCTTGCAGGGGATCCAACCTCGGTCACGTCTTATCGGGGCGCTACTGCCGACAGCGCCGCCCCGGGATCCCCGCAGGTCCCCGAACAAGCACTACCCGTCCAGTCCGACTCCGGCTCGCTGAAGTCCAGAAGCACCGCCGCCGGAAGCGTCCGAGGCGACACGGCCGGAGTTTCCGCCTGCGAGAAGGCCATCTTTTCGAAGGACGCCCCTCAGGCGCTGTCTTACATCGACGCGCGCTTTGAAGGACGCCCCGCCTACCTGCTCGTCTACGAGTTGGCGTCCCCCGCGCGCCTGGAGCTGTGGGTCGTGTCCCAGGACTCCTGCGAAGTGCTGTTCTTCGCGCAGCGCAAGCGCTGAGCCCGGGAACAAGCCGCTCGCGCGCGCGCGTTAGAATCCCAGCACTTTTCTTTCAGCTCGCGAGGGGATCTCGATGCCCGAGAACGTCATCATCGTCGGTTCCGGCCCTGCCGGGCTCACCGCCGCGCTCTACACGGCGCGCGCCAATCTCGAACCTTTGGTCGTCGAAGGCGCCGCGCCCTACGGCCAGCTCATGCTCACAACCGAGGTCGAGAACTTCCCCGGATTCCCCGAGGGAATCCTCGGCCCCGAGTTGATGGAGAAGATCCGCACGCAGGCCGGCCGCTTCGGCGGCAAGTTCATCACCTCGGATGCGACCAGGGTCGATCTGTCCAACCGGCCGTTCCGCGTCGAAGTCGGCGACGCCGTCTACGAGTCCAACGCGCTGATCGTGTCCACCGGCGCCAAAGCGCGCACGCTCGGAATCCCCGGCGAGCGCGAGCTGCTCGGCCGTGGAGTATCAAGTTGCGCAACGTGCGACGGGTTCTTCTTCCGCGGCAAAGAGATCGCCATCGTCGGCGGCGGCGACTCGGCCGTCGAGGAGGCGCTGTTCCTCACACGCTTCGGGAGCAAGGTCACGCTCATCCACCGCCGCGACTCGCTGCGCGCTTCCAAGATCATGCAAGAGCGCGCGCTCGCCCACGAGAAGATGGCGTTCGTCTGGAACACCACCGTGGGCGAGGTGCTCGGAGACACCACGGTGACCGGATTGCTGCTGCGAAACGTCGAAACCGGCGAAACCTCGGAATTGGCCACCGACGCCCTTTTCGTCGCGATCGGCCATGTCCCCAACACGACTCTGTTCCAGGGCCAACTCGACCTCGACGACGCCGGGTACATCCGAGTTGCGCACCCGCGCACCAACACGTCGGTCGAGGGCGTGTTCGCCTGCGGCGACGTGGTGGACCACATTTTCCGCCAGGCAATCACCGCCGCCGGCACCGGCTGCGCCGCCGCGATCGACGTCGAACGCTACCTCGAGACCCTCGGGCACTGACTCTGCCGCAGACCCGCCGGTTGGCACCCGCCGCCGCGCATGACAGAATCGGCGGACACAACCGCGGGGAGGCGGCATGAAGATCGAACGAATCGACGCGTGGCTTTGCCATTTCCCGTGGCCGCAACCGTTCTCCCCTTCCTGGGTGCCCGGACTCGCGAGTCCGGCAAACTCGTGCGTTGTCTATCGCCTGGTCACCGACGAGGGCCTTGAAGGGATCACCGCCTTCATCGCGTTCGCCGACGAGGCGCGCGGTCCGGTCAATCTGATGCGCGCGTTCCTGGTCGGGCGGGATCCGACGCGACCGGCCGAGCTGCGCCCGATCCTGGAAGCAGCCGTGCGCGTGCTCGGCCAACGAGTTTGGTTCGTCGAGGCGGCAATCCTGGACCTCGCTGCCAAGGCAGTCGGGCTGCCGCTATACCGCTACCTCGGCGGCGCGCGCGACCGCGTTCCGGCCTACGCATCCTTCGGAGAGATGCGCCCGGCAGCCCAACGCGCCGAGGACGCTCTGGCAGCGCTGGAGCAAGGCTTCACCGCCGTGAAACTGCGGCCACGCCACGCCGAAATGCGCGACGACATCGCCGAAGTGCGGGCGGTTCGCGAGGCGGTCGGCGATCGAATGCAGATCGCCTGCGACGCCAACCAGGGGTGGCGCGTGGATGCCTTCGTTGCGGACTCCCCGCGCTGGGACTTCAAGCGCGCCCTCTCGACCGCGAAGGCCTACGAAGAGTTCGACGTTATGTGGCTCGAGGAGCCGCTGGACCAGTTCGACTTCGAGGGCTACGCGCGACTGCGAACACAAACGACGACGCCGATCGCAGCGGGCGAACTGGCGGGGGACATCTGGCCGATCCGCGAGTTGATCGAGCGCCGGTGCGTGGACATCGTCCAGCCCGACGCGATGTTCACCGGCGGAATCACCGGCGCCGTGCAGCTCGCTCACATGGCGCGCACTTGCGGGATTGAGTTCGCGCCGCACACGTGGTCGGGCAACGGTATCGGCCTGACGGCGAACCTTCACGTCCTGGGTGCCACGCACGGGTCCTGGCTGGAGTTTCCCTATGACCCACCGAGCTTCGTTCCGGAGGTCCGCGACGCAATGCTCACCGAGACGATCCCGATCAACGCCGATGGAACCGTCGCACTCCCACAAGGCCCGGGACTCGGGATCGAACTAAACCTGGAAGCAATCGAGCTATACGGCACACCGATCTAGCTCACAAGGCGCGATCGACCGACAGAAAGGAACAGCATGCAGACCCCGATCTTGAGCCCCGAAGCGCTCCTTCGCGACGAGGCGCGCGCGCGCGTTCGGCTCATCTCGGATGTCTCCTACGACATCGCGCTCGACCTCACCCGCGGCGACGAGACGTTTGAATGCGAAACGACGATTCGCTTCCGCTGCACCGAGCCCGGCGCGTCGACGTTCCTCGACCTCACCGCACCCGCAATGCGATCGATCGAGCTGAACGGCACGCCGCTGGATCCGGCGGCGTTCACCGGCTTCCGCTTCCCGCTCGAGAACCTCGCGGCGGAGAACACGCTTCGCATCTTCGCAACGTGCGAGTACTCGCGCTCGGGGACGGGGCTGCACTTCTTCCGTGACCCGGTCGACCAGAACCCGTACCTGCACACGCAGTTCGAGGCGCGCGAAGCTCACAAGGCCTTCCCCTGTTTCGACCAACCCGACATCAAGGCGACGTTCGCGCTCACGGTAACGGCGCCCAAGGGGTGGAGCGTCGCGAGCAACACGTCCCCCGAAACCGACGGCGAGGTCTGGGAGTTTCCCGCAACCAAGACGATGTCCACGTACCTTGTGGCGATCGTGGCGGGGCCTTACCACATCGTGCGCGACCAGCACGGCGACATCGATCTTGGAATCTGGTGCCGCCAATCGCTGGCACAGTACCTCGACGCCGACGAGATCTTCGAGATCACCCGGCAGGGCTTCGACTTCTTCGAGTCCTACTTCAACTACCCCTACATGTGGGGCAAGTACGACCAGTTGTTCGTGCCCGAGTTCAACTCCGGGGCGATGGAGAACGCCGGTTGCGTGACGTTCCACGAGATGATGATCTTCCGGTCCAAGGTCACCCAGGCCGCGCGCGAGAATCGCGCCGGGACCATTCTTCACGAGATGGCGCACATGTGGTTCGGCGACCTCGTGACCATGAACTGGTGGGACGACCTGTGGCTGAACGAGAGCTTCGCCACGTACATGGGCACCCTCGCACAGGCGCGCGCCACCAGGTTCACCAACGCCTGGACCACCTTCGCCCAAGGCCAGAAGCTCTGGGCGATGATGCAAGACCAGATGCCGACCACGCACCCGATCGTTGCCGACGTTCCCGACACCGAGTCCGCACGCACGAACTTCGACGGGATCAGCTACGCCAAAGGCGCCTCGGTGCTGAAGCAACTCGTCGCCTGGGTCGGCGAGCAGCCCTTCGTCGACGGCGTCCGGAGCTACTTCCGCAAGCATGAATACTCCAACGCCGACCTCGCGAAGTTCCTCGGCGCCCTCGAAGAAGCCTCGGGACGCAACCTCGCATCGTGGTCGAAGGAGTGGCTGGAGACGGCCGGAGTGAACACGTTCCGCGCCGCGATCGAGACCAGCGGCGACACGTACCAAAGCGTCGCTCTCGAGCAGACCGCGGTCGCCGGGTGGCCGACGCTGCGCTCGCATCGCATCGCGGTGGGCCTGTACGACCTCGACGGAACGCGCCTAGTTCGTCGCCGGCGCATCGAGCTGGACGCGGTCGGCGCGCGCACCGAGATACCCGGTCTCGCCGGCGAGAAAGTTGCCGACCTGCTCCTGGTCAACGACGACGACCTTGCGTACACGAAGATCCGACTCGACGCGCACTCGCTCGCGACGCTAACCGATCATTTGGCCGACCTCGAGGATCCACTTGCGCGCGCGCTGTGCTGGACGGCCGCAACCGATCAGTTGCGCGACGCGGAACTCGCCGCGCGCGACTTCGTGCGCCTGATCGTCAACAACATCCACACCGAGACCGATCCGAGCACGGTAGGTCAGCTCCTTGCCCAGGCACAGGAGGCCTTCACGCTCTACGGCGATCCGGCCAACCGCGCCAGCGCCCGTCTCGCACTCGCGACCCGCGCGCTGGCGCAACTCAACGACGCTGAGCCCGCGAGCGACCTTCAGCTCCTGTGGGCTCGCACGTTCATCTCGACCGCCCGCACCGACGAACACCTGGCGACCGTTCGAGACCTGCTCGACGGCACCACCTCCTTTGAAGGACTCGCAATCGACACCGACCTGCGATGGTTCATCGTCCGCTGCCTTGCGGGGCTCGGCGAGATCGGCGACGCCCAGATCACCGCGGAGCTGGAGCGCGACCCCACTGACGCAGGTCAGCGTTACGCCGCCGGCGCGCGCGCCGCACAGCCGACACCCGAGGCAAAGGCCGAAGCCTGGGAGGCGATCTGCAGCGAGCACACGCCGCTTGCGACAATCCGCGCACACATGGGCGGGTTCCAGCGCTTCGATCAAGCCGAGTTGATCGAACCCTACCGTGAGCCGTACTTCGACTCGCTGCAGCGCATGTGGGACACCCGACCGGTGGAAGTGGCAGCTACCTTCGCCGGCGGCATGTACCCCATCGCGCTCCTCGGCGACGAGTTGGTGGCGCGCACCGACGCCTATCTTGAGGCCAACCCGTCATCTCCTCCGCCCATCCGGCGAGCGCTGCTGGAAGATCGGGATCAGGTGGTGCGGGCCCTGCGGGCGCGCGCGGTAGACATCGCTGCCGGGAATCGCTGACGGGGACTTCGGGAATTATCGGTCCTCGCCGTGCGTTTTCCGGCCTGAGACCATCTTTCGATAGGCTGAGCCAAACATCTTGGGAGGCAAGTTTCATGGGCGCGAACACGATCGCCGTAGCGGACACCGATTTCGAACAAACCGTCCTCAAGAGTGACAAGCCCGTCCTCGTGGACTTCTGGGCGGACTGGTGCGGTCCGTGCCACATGGTCGCTCCGACGGTGGATGAGATCGCGGGCGAGAACAAGGACAAGCTGGTGGTCGGCAAGATGGACGTGGACGCCAACCCCGAGGTTTCGCGCCGCTACGGCATCCTTTCGATTCCGTCGCTGTTGCTGTTCGTCGACGGCGTCGAGAAGGTTCGCATCGTCGGCGCGCGCGGCAAGGCACAGATCCTGGCGGAACTGCAGCCCTACCTCGTCTAGAGTTTTCGCCGCGTTCGCTACGAGACGCGTTCGAGCCCTGGAACGCGATCGAAGCCGGTGTCGAAACTAACGATCCGATCGACGTGGTTCGCGCGCATGACTGCGATGTGGACGGCGTCGCGCGCCGACACCCCGTAGCGACCCAGGACGATCCTCTTCGACTCCTCGACATCCTCCATGCGTACCGGCAGGATTTCGTCCACGATCTCCTGCATCACATCAAAGGCAGGCTGGATCGCTTCCAACCGGTCGATTGCAGAGTAGCGATGGAGGATCTCCTGCATCGCCTCGACGTCGGTGGCGAGTCGCTCCCCTCTGACGATCAGATCGTCGAGCACGCGCGTGGCGTCGCTCTTGTGACGATGCTCCGCACCGACCAAGTACATCGGCACATTCGAGTCGATGAAGATCACGACCCCGCGCGTCCGCGTTCGATCTCCGAAAGCATCTGATCGATATCGGCGGCGGCGAAATTGTGGCGCGCAGCCGCGCGCACGCTCGCAAGCTTGCGCGCGGGATCCCCCGACGCGGACTCCCGTCGGCTCTTGCGAAGGGACCGGCGCACCCACTCGGATACGGTCACGCCGCTTCGATGTGCGTCCTCACGGATCGCTTGCATCTCGACTTCGTCAAGAATGACCTGTAACCGGATACTCATAGTATGAGTATAACCCCCTCATCCCAGCGGTCTTTGGTCACCGTGGAGGAATTGCCCGAATCGTCGCGAACATCACTGGCGAGAGTTCGCGAGACCGAGGGGGAGCCGTGCGTCGCACGTTGTCGTCTGTTCTTGTTCTGTTCCTTTGCGCAGCCGGGCCTTTCGGCTGGGTCGCATTCGGTCCGGCAGCAAAGGCCGGAGCCGTTCAGCTTTCCACCTTGCCGACGCAGGTACAGATTCAGCCCGTCGGCGACCCGGTCAACGGCGGAACCGGTCAGTTGCCGGTCTCGATCGCAGTCTCCCCCGATGGGCGCACTGCGGTCACGGCCGACTCCGGCCCCTCCAAGTCTCTGACGGTTCTGGACATCACCACGCGGGAAGTCGTCCAGCGAATCGACCTGCAACCGGCAGGTGACGCTCTGTACAACGGCCTGGTCTGGCAAGGCCCGAACCGCTTCTACGCGGCCGGCGGACCCTCCGGCCAGGTCTACGTCTACGACCGATCCGCCGACGGGAGTTTCGCGCGCACTACAGCCTTCACCGCTGGTCGCTACATCGCGGCATTGGCCCTGAACGATGGGGACCTTCTCGCAATCGACCAAGACGCGGGCACGCTTGTGGCGCTGGACCCCGAAGGCGGAACCATCAAGGGCACGGCCGTCGTCGGCGACCACCCCGAGGACGTCGCCTTCTCCGCCGATGGCACGAAAGGCTGGGTGTCCAACTGGGGCGCCAAGACCATCTCGGTCGTGCTTCACCCGGCCCCTGGCGTCTACGTCCCCGCGGGCGTCGAGGCCAACCGTGCCGGTTCCTTCGGCGACACGCGCGACTACACGATTCCCGGCGGCGTCACCGCCGGCACGCAGATCGAGGTCGGCGACCACCCGTCGGACTTGTTGCTCTCGCCCGACGGAAAGCGCCTGTACGTCACTAACGGCAACGACGACACGGTGTCGGTAATCGACACCGCGACCGATCGCGTCGTGACGACGATCGACATGGCGCCGTACCCGAACGCACCCAAGAGCACCGCGCCCCAAGGCCTTGCCATCAGCCCGGACGGAGCGACGCTCTACGTCGCCAACGGTGGAAACAACGACGTGGCCGTCGTGGACACAGCGACGGCGAAGGTCCAGGGCTTGATTCCCGCGGGGTGGTATCCGTCGGCACTGGCGCTGACGGACGAAGAACTCGTGATCGTGAACGCCAAGGGAGACGGCCCGCTCGTCGGCTACAACGCTGATTGCAACTGCTACTCGGGTGGTGCCGACCCGCGCGGATCGGTCTACGTCCTGCCGCTCTCCGACATCACCACGAACCTCGGCGCCTGGACCGACGACGTGATGGAGTACAACCGCTTCGACACGCGCCCCGGCGACATCTCGCTCCCGAAGGACCACCCACTCGGAAACGTCAAGAAGGTCATCTACGTCGTGCGCGAGAACAAGACCTTCGACCAGGAGTTCAGTGACATCGAGGGGGCCGACGCGGATCCCGAGCTTCTGCGCTACGGGCGCGAGATCACGCCGAACAGCCACGCGATGGCCGAGCGCTGGACACTGCTCGACAACTTCCACGTAAACACCGAGACCTCGATCATCGGACACCAGTTCTCCAGCGCCGGGCAACTCTCGGACTACACGCAGCGCACGTTCGGAAACACGTTGCTGTGGACGGGCTCAAACCAGGGACGGATCCCCGACGAAGGCATCCAGGAGATCTCGTACCCGAACTCCGGATACCTGGTGGACAACGCGCGCCGGCACGGCAAGAGCGCGCGCGTCTACGGTCTGGAAGGTGGACGCGTGAGCGTCAGCAAGGACGCAGTCGACAAGGACGTGAACACCGTCGACTTGGCCTTCCCGCCGGGCTTCGACAACGGCGAGTACCCCGACACCTTGCGCGTGCGCGAGTTCCTTCGCGACGTGAAGGTCAAAGGTCTCGCCGACTTCACCTACATCTGGCTTCCCGCCGACCACACATCGGCCGCCTGGCCCGCCATGTACGGACCGAGAGAGATGGTCGCGTCGAACGACGTCGCAACCGGAATGGTCCTGGACTGGCTCTCGCACTCGAAGTACTGGCGCGACTCGGCGATGTTCGTCGTCGAGGACGACCCGCAGTCCGGCAAGGACCACGTGTCTCCCTACCGCTCGATCTTCATGGCCGCGTCGCCGTGGCTCAAGACCGGGCACAAGTCCTCGGAGGCATACACGATTCCCGGGTTGCTGCGGACGATGGAACTTGCGCTGGGTCTTCCCGCCATGTCGCAGAACGAGCACAGCGCAACGCCGCTGCTCGAGCTGTTCACGCAGGACGCGGACTTCTCCACCTACACAACCATCCCTGCCGACGTTCCGCCGGCGTTCAACCCGCCGGTCGGCGCATTCGCCACGCGTTCGCTTGACCTCAACTTGTCAATGGTCGATCAAGACGAGGCAGAGATAACAGAACTGCTTGAGGACATGCTCGTCCGCAATCCGATCAAGACCATCCCGATCGACGACCGCTTCGGAAAGACGACTGCGGAGAAGTGGCGGTCCGTCATGAATCACGACGGACCGATGACCGACTTCATCCCGGCAGCGGCGGTTCCGTCCGCATCAATGCAGAAGCGGATCGCGCGCGCAACGCTGCAGCACAAGACCGAGCCGGTCGCACCCGAGGACGAACTCGCGGAGCTTCACGAGTGGCTCGCCGAGACCCGGGCGGAGCGATACGAACTCGCCGCGAGCCGCGGCGCGCTCGGCGGCGGAGTCGGGCTCCTCTTGCTCGGCACCGTGTGGATCTTCGGCCGGCGCGCGCGCCGAAAGCTCGTCTGAGTTTCCGGCGGCGACAACGACGTCGTTCGCTCAGGCTCCGGCAGCGCGCCGTTGTGGCGCGCCGGATCTCGGTGTCCTGATCGACCGCTTCTTCTTCGACGCTACATCACCGGCCGGCTTGCGCTTCGTCCCGTGTGTCTCGCACTCAAGCCGGTCGAGAACCCACTCGCGGAGCATCGTCCTCGGGGGTTCGCCGCGCGCAGCCGCGACCTCCTCGAGTTCGGCGATTCGAGCGACCGGAATACGGATCGAATAGACCTGCCCGACCTCGCCCTCAGGTTTTGGTGGGCGACCGAAGCGACGAAGCCGCTGCTCCTTCGTGCGCTCCGCGAGTTCGGCGACTTCCTCAAGCTTATTGTGAATGTCCTTCATCGCCCCTCCTTTGCTGCTCGTAATCCCGGACGTTGCGTTCGTTGGCGACGCAAGCAGATGCGCCCCACCACTCTCCTGATGTCGGCATGTCGTCCTTGGGAACGAGCCACACCTTGAGCACAGACCCGGTTCGCTCGCAAGAGCCAAGTACCACGATCGAGCCTTCGCCTGCGACATCCACCAGACGGTCCGGATCGAGCGCGGCCTCGGTGGCCCAGCCCGGCTCGACATCCAAGTCACCCCGTCGGCGCGTCGAGCGCGTACGGATATGTTCGGCGCGATGGATCCAATCCACAGCAAGGATCGGCAGTTCCTCTATCAAGATCCCTTGAAACCGTGCCTCAGACACATCTTTATCGTAGTACCAGAACTACGAGCAGTCCATGGCTCAAGGGCGAGGAAATTCTCGAACCCCTCAGCCGGCGCGCGCCGGCTGCCGCGCCGGGCTGAGCGCCTGTATGTTGTTGGTCGATGCGGTTGATTCGAAGCGGCGACACCGGCGAGCGCGTTCGCGACGTGCAGCAGCGACTTGCCGCGCTGAAGTACACCATCCCGTCCGACGAACGCGGCGGCACGTTCGGCGAGGGAACGCACGCCGCCGTGCGTGCGTTCCAGCAAGCGCGCGGACTTCTCGTCGACGGGATCGTCGGCGATGATTCGTGGCGGGAACTGGTGGAGGCCTCCCGTCACCTGGGTGACCGAGTGCTGTATTTGCGCGCGCCCAACTTGCGCGGCGACGACGTGCGGGAGTTGCAGGACCGACTCGCAACGCTTGGGTTTGACGTCGGCCGCATCGACGGGATCTTTGGCCTGGGGACGCAAAAGGCCGTGCGTGAGTTCCAGAGCAACTACGGAATCCCCGATGACGGCATCGTCGCCGATGCGACGATCCGCGCGCTCAAGGGCCTGCCCCAGCTATCCGGCGATACACCGTCGGGCGCGCTGCGTGAGCGCGAGACGCTGCGGCGGCAACCCCGCTCGCTGGCCGGGCTCCGGGTAGCCCTCGACCCCGGTCATGGACCCGACGATCCCGGCAACATCGGCTCGGCAGGATTGCGCGAAGACATATGGTGCTTCGGGCTCGCCCACCAGCTGGACGCCGCACTCTCGGCGGCCGGCGCGCATGTGTTCCTAACCCGCGGAGAGAGCGCGTCGCCTGCGGAGCGCGAACGCGCGCGCCTGGCCAACGCGCTCGAAGCAGACGTCTACCTCTCCTTGCACCTGGGCGGTGGACCTTCGAGTGCGCGCGGCGCTGCGGCCTTCTACTTCGGCCACGAACGGTTCCACTCCGCCGCCGGCCTGCAACTGGCCGAACTTCTGCTCGAGCACGTGTGCGCTCTTGGCATCATCGACGCACGCACGCACGCAAAGACTTTCCCCGTGCTTCGCGAGACACGCATGCCTGCCGTCGTCCTCGAGCCCGGCTACGCGACCAACTCCGATGAGGAGTCGTTGCTCGCCGATGCGGAGTTCCAGGCCAACCTGACCGTCGCGATCGTCGAAGCGCTGGCTCGCTTCGCGCGCGCGCCGGCGGACTAATTCACCGAGCCTTGTGCGGCAGCGGTTCCGCCGAGAACATCGATTCGAGGAATGCCTCGACCGCCGCCTCCACGTTCTTGCCCAGCTTCCCGAGCGAACCCAGGTCCAGGCGATACAGCGGAAACCGCGGGTGATCCCGCTTAACACGAAAACCGATCGCCTCCAAAAACGCGCCGGGCATGATGCATGCCTCGGCCTGCCACCCGCGATCCCCGTAAGCCTCAACTGCCTTCTTGCCGCGCGCCTTTGCTTCCTTCAGCACGGCAAGCACCAATGCCTTGCCGATCCCGGCGTCGCCGAACTCCGGCAAAACCCGAATGACGGCAAGGAATAGCGCGTCTTTCGAGATGCGCAGCGGAAAGACGTCGGCGCCGTGGAACATCTCCGGCGCGCCGCACAGCGCGAACCCTGCGGACCTCCCGTCGACGTAACAGACCTTCCCCGCCGAACCGTGAGTCAGCGACACCTCGGAGGTCCACGCTTCTTTTTCAAAGTCGCCGTCGTGCGCACCCAAAGTCAGTGCGCGATCGGCCGGAGCCAGCTCCCAAAACACACACCCCCGGCACGGCCGCGGGATGTCGTCGATCGTGGTGTGAGTCAGTTCCCGGATCTCGCGCGCCACCGGCGCACCCCTGTCGAAGGTGAGTTCCCTTTCTGCTTCACCGAGAACACGGCGACGAGCAACCCCAGAGCAGCGCCGAGCGCCGAAGCCACAATCGCGCGCCGCCCCTCGCTTCCTTCGGCGAACGCGCGGTGTTTCATGCCCCGAGAGCCTTGCGGATTCCGCGCGTCGCCTGGCGAATGCGGTGCTCGTTTTCCACCAAAGCGAACCGCACAAAGCGATCCCCTTCGCGGCCGAACCCGATTCCCGGTGAAACTGCGACTTTGGCCTCTTTGATGAGGAACTTGGCGAACTCCAGCGAGCCGGCTTCGCGGTGCGGCTCGGGGATCTCTGCCCAGACGAACATGGTCGCTTGCGGGCTCGGGACCTTCCACCCCGCCCTCTCCAGTCCGTCGATCAGCACGTCGCGCCGTCCGCGGTACACGTCGCGGTAGGCCTTGGTCTCGGGTTCGCACTCGTTGAGTGCAATGATCGCCGCGATCTGGATCGGCTGAAAGACGCCGTAGTCCAAATAACTCTTCAGCCTGGTGAGCGCTGCGACCATCTCGGGATTGCCGAGCACGAAGGCGATCCGCCATCCGGCCATCGAGAACGACTTCGACATCGAGAATATCTCCACACCGACGTCGCGCGCGCCTGCAGCCTGCAAGAAGCTCGGCGGTTCGTACCCGTCGAATGCGAGGTCTGCGTAGGCAAAGTCGTGCACGACCATAAGCTGATGCTCGCGCGCGAACTCGACCAGCCGCTCGAAGAACGACAGATCCACGCAGGTCGTCGTCGGGTTGTGCGGGAAACTCGTGATCACCATCCGCGGGCGCGGCCACGTCCGCTCGTACGCCTCGAGCATGTTGGCGAAGAAGTCCTGTTCGGGACCCAGCGGAACGCTGTGCACATCGGCGCCGGCCAGCGCGACCGAGAACGTGTGGATTGGATACGTCGGCTCGGGAACCAAGCAAGTGTCCCCGGGGCCGACCAAGGTCCAGGCCATGTGGCTGATCGCTTCCTTGGCACCCATGGTTGCCAGGGCTTCGGTGTCGGGATCCAGATCGACCCCGTAGCGGTGTCCGTACCAATCGGTGATCGCGCGCCGGAGCTTGGGAATTCCCCGGCTCATCGAGTAGCGGTGGTTGCGCGGGTTGTGCGCCGCCTCGGTCAGCTTGTCGACCACGCGCGCGGGCGTTGCTAGGTCGGGGTTGCCCATCCCCAGATCGATGATGTCTTCACCGTCGCGACGGGCCGCAGCCTTGAGTTCGTTGACGACGTTGAAGACGTAGGGAGGCAGCCGGTCGATCCGACGGAATTCCACTAGTGTTCGCGCTCCCCTTCGATGATCCGCACGATGCGATCCAGATCGGCGAAGTCCGCGTACTCGATAACCACACGGCTGCGCGCGCGCCCGGACTCCACCACGACTCGCGTCCCAAGGATATCGGAGAGCAGCATTTCCGCCTCCAAAATCCCCGCCTCGCGCGCCGCTGACGGCGTGTCTCGGCGTGCCCGAGCTCGCTCGCTCAGTCGCGCCTGTCCGCTGCCGGCCATCGCGCGCACCATCTCCTCGGTTTGGCGCACGCTCATCTGTTCGGCGGCCACACGCACGGCGGCGCGCGCTTGCGCCCCGTGATCGGCCAACGCAGCGATCGCGCGGCCGTGCGCGGCCGAGAGCGTGCCCGAAGCGAGGCGCTGCTGCACTTCGGGAGCAAGCCCCAGTAGTCGCAACGAGTTGGTCACCGCCGCGCGACTCTTGCCGACGCGCGCGGCGATCTCTTCGTGTGTCGCGCCGAAGTCGTCGACGAGACCTCGGTATGCCGCAGCCTCTTCCAGCGGATTTAAATCGACGCGCTGCAGGTTCTCGATCAGCGCATCCCGCAGCAAATGCTCGTCTTCGGTGTCGCGCACAACCGCGGGGATTACCTCGAGCCCGGCGCGCTGCGACGCGCGCCACCGTCGCTCGCCCGCCACCAGTTCGTACCCATGGCCCGCGCGCCGCACAATGATCGGCTGCAACAACCCGACCGACCGAATCGACGCGGCCAGTTCTTCCAGGGCCTCGTCGTCGATCGCCTGCCGCGGCTGACGCGGGTTCGGCTGGATGTCCTGCACGCGGATCTCGCGCAACTGCGGCCCGGTGGCAATGCGCGGCTCATCGGCACTGCGACTCCAGGCATCGGCGGGCGCGCGCATCCCGTCGCCGGCGGGAACACGAACTTCCTGGGGAAGCAACGCCGAAAGTCCGCGTCCGAGTCCGCCCTTAGCTTGCGTCATGCGCTCTCACTCCCCTTGGTGGATCCCGGCCAACGCTTTCGCACCTCGGCGGCCAGGTCACGGTATGCCGTTGCCGCGCGCGACCCGGAGTCGTAGGCAATGATCGGCTTGCCGTAGCCCGGAGCCTCCGACAGCCGAACGCTTCGCGGAATGATCGTGTTGAAGACTTTTGGCCCGAAGTGCGCGCGCACCTCTGCAACGACCTGCTCGGCGAGCTTGGTGCGCGCGTCAAACATCGTCATCGCCACGCCTCCCACTCCCAGATCCGGGTTCAGCCCCTCCCGCACCAGGTCAAGCGTGCGCATCAGTTGACCCAGGCCCTCCAGGGCGTAGTACTCGCACTGGATCGGAACCAGCACGTGGTCGCACGCAGCCAGCGCGTTGATGGTCAGTAAGCCTAGAGAGGGCGGCGAGTCGATGAGCACGAAGTCGTAGTCGTCGCGCACCGTCTCGAGTCCTTGGCGAAGCTTCATCTCCCGAGCAAACGCGCTCACCAGCTCGACCTCGGCGCCGGCCAAGTCGATGGTAGACGGAACGATGCGCAGCCCCGGGGTCTCGGTGTCGAGGATCGCCTTTTCTATGGGAGTTCCTGCCAGGACTTCGTAGGTCCCACACGTTACCGCGCCCCGATCAACGCCAACGCCCGTGGAGGCATTGCCTTGCGGATCCAGATCTACCAGCAAGACGGACGCCCCGGCCTCAGCCAGACATGCTCCGAGGTTCACCGCGGTAGTCGTCTTGCCGACGCCACCCTTTTGGTTCGTCAGCGAGAGCACAACAGTAGATCGCCTAGGCTCTGTCGGTGATTGTTCTGGTTCTGGGGTCGGCAATGCCGTCTCCGGAGCCGGGACAGGCTTTGGAGGCGTTGGGGGCCTCGTTAGGCGGCCGAAAAACGTGCTGGGGCGGAATATATCCATGGGGTTTAGGCGGTTCCTGCGGATTCGGCAATCATAAAGATGCGGCCCGGCGAGTCAACTCCGGCGCGGCGGACATCCATGTCGGTCACCCCGGACGGCGCAACCGCCTCGGATCCCACGGCCACCATCGACACCCCGGCGCTCGCCAAGCGCCGTAGCAGCTCCAGGGCCAACAAGGGCTCAGCGAGCGCGCGCGCTGTGGCGACGTCAAACCCAGGGGATATGTCGGACGCTCGCGCGGCGCGCACATCCACGTTGGCCAATCCCAGCCGCGTAACCTGCAGGTCCAGGAACCCAGCCCGGCGTTGCTGCGGCTCGACCAACTGAAACGACGTCTCCGCATAGCAAATCCCGAGCACCATTCCAGGGAAGCCGGCTCCCGACCCGACGTCCACCCACGTTTCCCCAGGTTGTGGAGCATGCGCGAGGGCAAACAACAGCGAGTCGGCTGTGTGCCGGGAAAGGACGTGGCCGCGGTCTGCGGCGGAGATCAGCCCGAGCCTGTCCGCTTCGGCTTCGACCGCATCGGCGTGAGCCAGCAGCGGTGACAGCAGAGTGACGGGGAGCCCGAGTTCCCACAGCAACGCAGAGACAGCAGCGACGTCCTCACCTGCAATAAGTGGGGACGGGCTCATGTTTCTCGTGGAACATCGGCAGCCATGTTTCTCGTGGAACATGGTACGCCAGGAAACAGAAGAGCCCCGTTAGGTCGGAGCCCGAACCAGGAGAAGGGAGCGCGGCCTGCCCTAGGAGGGATAGACCACAATGTGGCGGTCGGAGCCTTCGCCTTCACTGCGAGTACCGACGCCCGGGGTGTTCGCAAGCGCGTTGTGCACGACCTTGCGCTCGAACGCGCTCATCGGCTCCAGTTCCACCGACTTACCCTCAGCGCGGACCTCGGCCGCAACGGAACTCGCGCGCCGCTCCAGTACCGCTCGCTGGCGCGTGCGGTAGCCTCCAATATCCAGGGTCAGCAACACCCGAGATTCGGTTTGATGCTGCACCGCTGTGCGCACTAGGTCCTGAAGTGCCTCCAGCGTCGCACCATGCCGACCGATCAAAAGCCCCAGGTCAGGACCGGTAAGCTCAACCTCGATCGTGTCTCCGGCGAACTCGGCCGTTGCTTCGCCGTCCAGGTCCAGGACGTCAAGCAGTCCGTCGAGGAAATCCTCCGCGAGGTCCGCCTGGTCATCGAGCAGAGAGTCTTCGGAATCGTCGACTCCCTCAGCGGCGGCGGCATTCGCCTCATCAGGAGACTCGACGGGGACCTCATTTGTTGCTTCCGGGAACTCGCTCATCGCTTCTTCTTCCGCTTCTTCTTCTTGGAAGCCGACGGGGACGGCTTCGTGACCGGGGTCTTACCGTTCACCTGCGCCTCCTGCTGCTTCGGGGTGGAGGAAGTCGAGCCGCGTTTGGCCTGCTTCAACTCCGCCTCCTCGCGCGCGCCGGCCTCATCCTGCCGCTTGAGCAAGATGTGCTGCTGGCCGATCGTCCACACGTTTTGGGCTAAGAAGTACAGGTTTGCGCCCGTTGGGAAGCTCAGGGAGATGAACCCAAAGAAGACCGGGAAGATGCGGGTCATCATCTGCTGCTGCTGAGCCATTTGGCCGGTAGCGCGCGCCGCCATCTGCTTGCTTTGGTAGTACTGCGTCCCCACGATCAGCAAGACAAGCAGGTAGTAGGGGATTGCTTGGGTTTGGCCGCCCTTGGCGTCGCGGACCGTGCACTCGCGCATACCCGGTTTCGACGCCGCCTGGTTCGGAGTACACCCTGGATGCATCCCAAACACCGTCGCGCGGTCGGCTGTAACGTCGGAGAACAACTTGCCGTCTCGCGGGAGATGCCCCGTGCCCAGCGCGGATTGACACTGGAAGGAGACGCTACCGTCCTTGATCGACGGTCGGCATAGCGTGATCCACCCCGCATTGGAAAGTGGCTGGTCATCGTGCTTAGGCTCGCGGAAGCCGTCTACCAGGAAGATCTTGTCGCCTTTGGAAGTCGGGCAACTGATCGCCTTCGGACTCCGACCCGACGCGTTTGGCTCGACGCTTCGGGCTTCCTCCACGTCGTAGGGCCGACACAGAACGGACTTGATCTCGGTTCCGGCAAAGATATCGGCCGGAACCGCCGCGCCGGAGACCAACGTCACCGAGGTCGGAACGGCGATGATCGACGCGCGCACGATGGCGATCATGGCGATGAAGACGGGGAACTGCGCGACCAACGGTAAGCAGCCGCCCAGCGGGTTGACGTTGTGCTTCTTGAACAGGCCTTGGACCTCTTGGTTCATCTGCATCCGGATCTGCTGGACCTCGGTACGATCCTGGGCCTTCTTCTGAAGCTCCTTGTACTTTTGTTGGATCTTCTTCTGCTCCGGCCCGAGCTTCTGCATTGAGGTCATCGAGCGGATCTGCTTCACCGTGAGCGGAATCAAGAGCGCGCGCACGGCGACCGTGAGCAAGATGATTGCAAGCGCATACGAGTGTGTAGCCTGGTAAATCGCGTTTATGGCGGCGCCGAGCGCGGCCTCTATACCTCCGAGGATTTCAGACATGCGCTCTTGCTCGCAGCACTCGCCGCACGGGATGGTTGAGTTCCTTCACCGGATCGAATCCTCCATCAGTCCAAGGGGCGCAGCGCAACAACCGCCATGCGGTCTGCGCAACGCCGATTACAAGTCCATTCGCGCGCAAAGCCTCGACCGCGTACTCCGAACAAGACGGCACGAAGCGACACCGCGGCATCAGTAGGCGCCCGAAGGTCACCTGGTAGGCCCGCACGACCATGGCGGCCGCGCGCCCTAACACGGCACGCCGACCTTCTTCAAAGCTGCCTTCACATCGGCTGCAATTACCTGGTAGGGCTTGCCATACGCCCCAGGTTTGGCTGTGAGGATCACGTCGGTTCCGTCCGGGATAGCAAGAAGTGCGTCGCTTGCGGCAACGCGCATAAGTCGCTTCACCCGGTTTCGCTGCACAGCATTACCCACGCGCTTGGAAGCGGAAACCCCTACTCGCGCCGGCGCGGCGCCTCCGACGGCGCACGTGGCGACCACCGATCCTGCCGCGCTCCGTCGACCGCGCGCAAGAGTGCGACGAAAGTCGCTGGAGGAAGTTAGTCGATTGACTCGCTTCATACGCGGTCGCGAAAAGGACGAGACAAGCCGGTTAGACAGTTAGGCGAGCGCGTCCCTTGCGCCGACGGCGCGACAGGATCGCTCGCCCGGCGCGCGTACGCATGCGCGTGCGGAAGCCATGGGTGCGCTTGCGACGTCGGTTGCTCGGCTGATACGTGCGCTTCAACGGTTCTCCTAGTTGGGTCGCAAGAGTCTACGCGGCCCACGAATCGAGCGTCAAACACAGATTGTTGTGGAACTCGGCAAACCGCCTACCTGCGGAAACGCATCCTGTTCTCGGGAAAACTCCCTGTGGATGAACACAATTCCCATTCTTGTGTCCACAGGGGACCGTGTTTATACTCGGCCGTCGTCGTCCATCTGACGAGGCGGAACTTCTTCTCGTGACTTCCCTGTTCGTGGCGCGCGTTCTCCGCGTGCGGGACGAACGCGGTCGGAAGTGCCTCCTTTGTCCACAGGTGTGGACGATCATTGTGGATATTGGCTTGTCTTCGTACAAGCCGGAGGGGGCACATGGCTGATCAGGCCGATGAACTGTGGGGTCAAACCCTCGCCAGCGTACGGTCGCAGTTGGTGTCGCCGGGCGCGCGGGCCTGGGTTGAAGGAACCAAACCACTCGGGTTCGCCAACGACGTTTTAGTACTCGGCGCCCCTTCACCGTTTGCGAAAGAGTGGCTTGAGACCCGGTACGCCGACACGTTGACCGAGGCTTTGTGCGTTGCGGCGGGCCGCTACGTGCAATTAAAGGTGACTGTGGATCCTGGACGTGCGGGTGCCTCGGTTGTGGACGTCACCGACGAGGCCTCTCAGCAGCAAGCCGAGCGCACCGCATCCCGGCCGGCCGAGCCACCGCAACTGAATCCACGCTACGTGTTCGACACCTTCGTGACGGGCCCCTCGAACCGTTTTGCTCATGCGGCCGCTCAAGCCGTCGCCGAGCAGCCGGCCCGCAGCTACAACCCTTTGTTTATCTACGGGGGGGCGGGACTCGGAAAGACCCACCTTCTGCATGCCATCGGTCACGAGGTCTGGCGGTTGTTCCCTCAAGCGCGCATTCGATACGTGTCCTCCGAGCAGTTCATGAATGAGTTCATCATGGGTGTACGTGAGGACAAGATGCCGGGGTTCCGCAGACGCTACCGCGAGGCAGATCTTCTACTCGTCGACGACATCCAATTCATGTCTCGCGGGGAGCAGACGCAGGAGGAGTTCTTCCACACGTTCAACGCTCTACACAACGACGGGCGCCAGATCGTAATTACGTCGGATCGGGCGCCGGCCGAGATCCCGGGGTTGGAAGACCGTCTGCGTACCCGTTTCGAGTGGGGTTTGATCACCGACGTACAGCCACCGGACCTAGAAACCCGCGTTGCTATCTTGCAAAAGAAGGCTCGTAGTGAAGGGTTCCAAGTTCCCGACGACGTTCTCGCGTTTATCGCTTCGCGCGTCCAGAACAACATCCGCGAGCTTGAAGGTCGTCTTATTCGGGTTGTTTCCTACGGTTCGCTGACTGGAAACCCACTTACCCTCGAGTTGGCACAAGAGGTCCTTCAACCACTTCTTCCACAGGACGGCGCTGGGGAAATCCCTGCCGACTTGATCATCAACGAGTGTGCCCGTTACTTCAGTCTTGCGCGTGAGGAACTGCTTGGGCAGAGCCGCACCCGTACACTCGTTGCCGCACGTCAAGTCGCGATGTACTTGTGTCGTGAACTTACGTCTCTATCCCTTCCAAAGATCGGTGACGCGTTTGGCGGACGCGACCACACCACCGTTATGCACGCCGACGCGAAGATCCGCCGGTTGATGGGTGAGCGCCGTCAGGTTTATTCACAGGTCCAAGAACTCACTGCGCGTATCCGCACCCGGGTCGCCGCAAACGCCTCGTAGCACTCCGCTCGTCCACAGGTTAAGAAAGGGAAAACCGCACGTCATCGCCTGTATCCACAGTGTCCCCAGGCCCTACTACGATTACGAACAAGTGATTTCTTTTAAAAGCAAGCACGTTCACAGTGTGAAGGAGGCTCAATGAAGATCTCGGTAGAGCGCGAGCAATTCGCCGACGCGGTCACGTGGGTGCTGCGTTCGGTTAGTTCCCGAGCGACGCTTCCGGCGCTGGGCGGCGTGTTGTTTGATGCGGCGACTAAAACGTTGCGGTTGTCTGGAACCGACCTTGAGTTGGCGGCAAACGCGGCGATCGACGCCAACGTCGAGGAGGACGGCAAGATCGTGCTCCCCGGTCGAGTGCTGGGGGAAATCGCGCGCAGTTTGCCGGAGGGCGCAGTTCGCATCGAAGCATCCGGCGGCCAAGCCCGGATTACGTGCGGCTCGGCCGAGTTCACGTTGCGCGCTCTTCCGCTCGAGGATTTTCCAAACTTGGTGGCACCGGAAGGGGCTCCGTCGGGAACCGTGGATGCTGCGGTGTTCGTGTCGGCAATCGGACAGGTCACCCGTGCGGCTTCGCATGATGAGGCGCGTCCGGTGCTCACCGGAACCCTGGTGGATGTGACTCCTGAGAAGATCACGCTGGTGGCAACCGACAGCTACCGGCTGGCCGTACGCGAGATCGCGTGGTCGGGTCCGGCCGAGGGGATAAAGCGCGTGATCCCGGCGCGCGCACTGCAGGAAGCGGCGCGCGCCGCCGACGGAGACGGGTCCATCACGATCACCCTCGGCGAGTCGCAGGCGGCCTTCGAGGTAGGTGGCCGCAAGCTGACAACGCGCCTGATCGAGGGTGAGTTCCCTAACTGGCGGCAACTCGTGCCCAACGATCTGCCGAACACGATGGCGATCAACCGCGAGTTGTTCCTCGAAGCCGTTCGACGCGTTGGGATTCTGGCGCAGTCCGGAGCACCTGTGCGCATCGAGCTGGGACCCGAGGGCGCGCGCCTAAAGGCGGGCGCGCAAGACCTCGGCGAAGCGGCCGAACACGTAGACGGCAAGTTTGAGGGCGAAGCGTTGACAGTCGCGTTCAACCCGACCTATCTGGTCGATGGCTTAAACGCTGTCGAGGGCTCCGACGCGACGCTGGCTGCGCGCGACGGGCTCAAGCCGGCCATTCTGCGCGCGACCGGGGATGAGAGCGGGTTCCTGTACCTGGTCATGCCCGTTCGCATCTAGCGCGCGCGACGGGAGGCGTGGTGAGGGTTCGTGCGATCGAGCTGACCACGTTCCGGTCATGGGAGTCGCTATCACTGTCGTTCGAAGGCGACACAACGGCGCTGGTTGGCCCAAACGGATGCGGGAAGACCTCGGTGCTGGAGGCGGCGTGGTACTGCGCGGCTCTTGAGTCGCATCGGACGTCGGCGGACGCAGTCTTGGTTCGCAGGGGCTCGGCGACCGCGGTGATCCGCTGCGACGTCGAGCGGGGCCGGCCGCAGGCAGTAGTGCGTAACGAACGTGTTGAGCTGGAGATCGTCACCCGCGGCCGGGCGCGCGCCCGGCTGGGTGGGGCCCCAGTGACGCGGCGCCGGGATGTGCTCGGGACGTTGCGCGCGGCGATCTTCTCCCCGGAGCTGCTAGCCGTTGTACGGGCGGAACCTTCGGATCGGCGGCGGTTCGTCGCGGATTTGTTGGTGCAGATGCACCCGCGGTTCCACGCCGTCGCGCGCGATTACGACCGAGCTTTGCGTCAGCGGAACGCGTTGCTTCGAGATCACGCGGGTTCCCGCACGCCGCCGCGCGGACTCGAGGCGTGGGACGAGGCGCTCATCGGGCCGGGAGCCGAGTTGTGCGCCGGGCGCGCGCGCGTGGTGCGCCACCTGTCGCCGCACGCGCGCGAGGCGTACGAGGCCGTCGGAGGCGGGGCGGCTTTCGATGTCGGCTACGTTCCAAACGTCCCGGCTCCCGAGGAGCAAACCGTTGACGCCTGGGCCGCGCAAATGCGCGCGCGACTAGACGCTCGTCGCGCCGACGAGCTGACTCGGGGCTTGACGCTGGTGGGACCGCACCGCGACGATCTTGCAATCGACATCGCCGGCATGCCGGCGCGCACCCACGCCTCACACGGCGAGAGCTGGCTGGCCGCGCTCGCGCTGGTGCTCGGAGGGCACGCGGCGCTGACCGAGTCGCTTGGGGAGCAACCCGTGTTGCTGCTGGACGATCCCTTCACGCTGCTTGACCCAGAGCGCCGCGTCCGGCTCGCGAGGGCACTTCCCGCGGGAGCCCAGGTCCTGGTAACCGCGGCGGACCCCGCCGAGATCCCCCCGGAGCTGGATGCCAAACACGTCGACGTCGGGAGCGCGCACAATGGCTGACCGCGAACGAGACCCAAAACCGATGGCGGATCTGATGCGCTTGTTGGTTGCGGGACGCGGATGGGGCGAGCGCATGGCGGTCCAGCAGTTGGCGCAGTCCTGGGAGCAGATCGTAGGTCCGCACGTGGCGGAGCACAGTGAGCCGTTGCGGTTGATCCGCGGGGTGCTCACGATTCGCGCGGAGCGAGGCGTGTGGGCAACCGAGCTAACGCTGCTCGCGGCATCGATCGCCGAAAAGGCCGACCGGTTCCTGGGCTCCGGATCCGTGCGGGAGGCTCGCGTTCAGACCGCAGGGCCCGGACCGCACGACCACCGGGGCTGAGGACTTCGCGGTGCGCGGTTCGCGCCGAAAAGGGTGAATGGGCTGCCGTCGGCGCCGAAGGAAACATGGCTCTACCTGCTATAATGACGCTACTAAACGCGCTGAATCCGTCGAAGTCCGTCGGTTCTCGGCGGCGCGCGCTCCCCCAGCGCCACGAGGACGCGTGGGCGGTTCCGTGCCGCGAAGGAGATTGAGTGGTTAAGTCCAACACCGACTACACAAGCAAGGACATTCAGGTACTCGAGGGACTCGAGGCTGTCCGCAAGAGGCCTGGGATGTACATCGGATCGACCGGTCCGAGAGGCTTGCATCACCTGGTCTACGAGGTCGTCGACAACGCTATCGACGAAGCGCTGGCCGGACGCTGCAACAAGATCACGATTGATCTCAACGCCGACGGAAGCGTTGCGGTTGCCGACGACGGCGCCGGCATCCCCGTCGCTCCGATCCCGGGGAACAAAGACCGGCGGCCCGCGCTCGAGATCGTCATGACGGTGCTTCATGCCGGCGGAAAGTTCGGCGGGTCCGGGTACGCGGTTTCCGGCGGACTGCACGGCGTTGGCGTGTCGGTTGTGAATGCCCTATCCGAGCGACTCAACGTCGAGGTTCATCGCGACGGCTACGAGTGGACGCAGTCCTACGCGCGCGGCAAACCGCAGGAGAAGCTGCGCAAGGGCAAAGCCAGCAAGAGGAATGGAACGACCGTGCGCTTTTGGCCGGACCCCGAGATCTTCGAAGATCTGGAGTTCAAGGCCGATGTCTTGTCCCAGCGTTTAAAGGAGCTGGCGTACCTCACCAAGGGCATCACCATCACGCTGGCCGATCAGCGAGTGGATCCACCGGTGGTCGAGACCTGGCGCGCGCAAGGCGGCATCGCCGACTTCGTCAAGGCGTTGAACGTGGGACGCGAAACACTCAACCGTCCGGTGCACTTCGAGGCCGCCGAGGACGGGCGCGAGATTGAGATCGCGCTGCAGTGGAATGGGACGTTCAACGAGTCGCTGTACTCGTTCGCCAACACCATCAATACCCACGAAGGCGGGATGCACGAGGAGGGCTTCAAGAAGGCCCTTACGAACGTGGTTAACCGCTACGCGCGCGCGAAGTCGCTGCTCAAGGAAAAGGAAGAAAACCTCCAAGGCGAGGATATTCGCGAAGGACTCGTCGGTATCGTCAGCATCAAGATGCGTAACCCGCAGTTCGAGGGGCAGACCAAGACCAAGCTTGGCAACACAGAGATCCGCTCGTTCACCGAGCGTGTGGTCAACGATCGCCTCGCCGACTGGCTGGAAGAACACCCGACCGAGTCCAAGCGCATCGTCACCAAGGCCCTGCAGGCATCGCGCGCGCGCATGGCTGCGAAGAAGGCGCGCGACATCGCGCGCAAGGGCTTCGGCACCGGAGGCGGACTGCCCGGCAAACTCGCCGACTGCTCATCGAACGATCCGAACTCCACCGAGGTCTTCATCGTCGAGGGGGACTCGGCCGGCGGCTCGGCGAAGCAAGCTCGAAACCGGGAGTGGCAGGCGATCTTGCCGATCCGCGGCAAGATCCTAAACGTCGAGAAAGCGCGCCTGCACAAGATCCTTGAAAACCAGGAGATCCTCGCGCTGATCAACGCGATCGGCACCGGGATCGGCGAGCAGCTCGACACCGCGAAGCGGCGCTACGGCAAGGTCGTGATCTTGACAGACGCCGACGTGGACGGCGCGCACATCCGGACGCTGCTTTTGACCTTCTTCTTCCGGCACATGCGCGGCTTGATCGAGCAGGGCTACGTCTACATCGCGCAGCCGCCGCTGTACCGGATCAAGTTCGGCTCCGAGAAGCACTACGCGTTCTCGGACCGCCAGCGAGACAAGATCTTGCGTGAGCACCCGAACCGCAAGTCCGACATCCAACGCTTCAAGGGACTCGGAGAGATGATGCCCGAGGAGTTGTGGAACACCGCAATGAACCCCGAGTCGCGCAGCATGCTCCAGGTCGCACTCGAAGACGCTGCCGTCGCCGACCAGATCTTCACCGTGTTGATGGGTGAGGATGTAGAGGGTCGCCGCGCTTTCATTCAGAAGAACGCCAAAGACGCGTTCGTAGACATCTAGAGGTCGTATGCCCGACGTTCCGTTGGAAGCCAATATCGAACTGATCGATATCGAGGAAGAGGTAAAGCGCTCTTACCTCGACTACGCGATGTCGGTGATCGTCGGGCGCGCGCTGCCCGACGTTCGCGACGGCCTCAAGCCCGTCCACCGGCGCATCTTGCATGCGATGGACGCGAACAACATGCGGCCGGACCGGCCGTTCGTGAAGTCGGCGCGTGTTGTGGGTGAAGTTATCGGTAAGTACCACCCCCACGGCGACGGCGCGGCCTACGACGCTCTCGTGCGCATGGCTCAGGATTTCGCGATGCGCGCGCCACTGATCCAGGGACACGGGAACTTCGGCACCGTCGACGGCGACCCCGCGGCGGCCTACCGCTACACCGAGTGTCGCTTGGCATCGCTTGCGATGGAGTTGCTGCGCGACATCGACGAGGAAACCGTCGACTTCGTCCCCAACTTCTCCGGGGAGTTCTCAGAACCGCTCGTGCTGCCGGCGCGTTTCCCGAACTTGCTCGTCAATGGATCGACCGGCATCGCGGTCGGTATGGCTACGAACATCCCGCCGCATAACTTGGGCGAGGTGATCGATGCCACGGTCGCGATGATCGAGGATCCCGACATCACCGTCGAAGGTCTAATGAAGTTCGTCAAGGGGCCCGACTTCCCCACCGGCGGGATCATCATGGGCAAGTCGGGTGTTCGCGATGCGCTCATGACCGGACGCGGTTCGGTGAAGGTGCGCGGGCGCGCTACCGTCGAGGAAGGTCGCGCCGGCCGTTCGCGCATCGTGGTGACCGAATTGCCGTACATGGTGTCGGGCGACCGGGTGCTTGCGAAGATCCAAGATCTCGTCGAGCGCAAAGTCATCCTCGGCATCCCCGCCTCCAACGGGTTGCGCAACGAGTCCAACCGTCACGGACTGCGCCTGGTGATCGAGTTGCAGCGTGATGCCATTGCGCAGGTTGTGTTGAACAACCTGTACAAGCACACGCAACTACAGGACTCCTTCGGCGTGAACACGCTTGCGCTCGTCGACGGCGTGCCGAAGGTGCTGAACCTGCAGCAGGTGCTTGGCCACTACCTCGACCACCAGATCCAGGTAGTCACGCGGCGCACCCAGTACCGGTTGCGCAAGGCCGAGGAGCGCGCGCACATCTTGGAGGGGTTGCTCGTCGCGCTGAACAACCTCGACGACGTCATCAACTTGATTCGCAACTCGGCGAGCGCCGACGATGCGCGCGCCGGGCTCATGACGCGGTTCTCGCTCAGCGAGATTCAAGCGAACGCGATTCTCGACATGCAGTTGCGCCGTCTGGCGGCACTCGAGCGGCAGAAGATCCAAGACGAGTACGACGCGTTGATGGCCCAGATCGCCGAATACAAGGCGATCCTGGCCGACCCGCAGCGAATACTCGCGATCATCAAGGAAGAGCTGCTCGATATCCGAAAGCGCTTTGCCGACAAGCGGCGGACCGAGATTCACGCCGACGCGGGCGAAATCGACATCGAGGATCTGATCCCCGACGACGATGTGATGATCACCATCACTCGCACCGGGTACGTCAAGCGGGTTCAGTCCAACGTCTACCGCACGCAGGGCCGGGGCGGCAAGGGCGTCCGCGGCGCGAAGATGAAGATGGACGACATCGTCCAGCATCTTCTCACCACTACAAACCATGCCTACGTATTGTTCTTCTCCAACCGGGGGAAGGTTTACCGGATCAAGGCGCATGAGGTCCCCGAGAAGGACCGTACCGCGCGCGGGATCTCGATTCGCAACATCTTGCCGCTGGGCGTCGACGAGTCGATCGCCGCGGTGATCGACACGCGCGACTACAAGACACACCAGTACCTGGTGATCGCGACTCGTCACGGCATCATGAAGAAGACTGCGTTCTCGGCGTACGACTCGTCGCGCCGTGACGGGATCATCGCCATCAAGCTCAAGCCCGAAGATGAGGTCGTGTCCGTGAAGGCGACCTCCGGCGAGGACGAGCTGATCATGGTGACGCGCCGGGGACAAGCCATCGTGTTTGACGAGCGTGAAGTGCGTCCCATGGGGCGCGATGCCCAGGGAGTCATCGGGATGCGGCTCGGTGCGGATGAGGTCGTCGAGGCATTCGATGTCGTCGACCCCAACGCCGAACTGCTGGTCGTGACCGACGCCGGATTCGGCAAGCGCACGCTGCTGGACAAGTACCCCCGTCATCACCGCGGTGGTCGCGGTGTGAAAACTGTTTCTCTAACTCCGCGCCGAGGATTCATCGCGGGGGCCGCGGTCGTGCGGCCGGGCCACGAGGTCTTCCTGATCGCGTCCGACGGCCAGGTCATCAAGGTTGCGTGCAAGGACATCTCGCGGCAGGGGCGCGCGACAACCGGCGTCCGGGTGATGCGGATGGACAAGGATGGACAACTCGTCGCCATGGCTCCCGTGGTCGGGGATGACGAGGATGATGAGGAGTAGGGGTTGTCGCGGTTGGGCGGCGCCCCCGTATAAAGTCTGAGCTGTGGACACCGAGAAGCGGTCTGAAGATCAGGATGCCGACGAGCCGACGCTTGCATGGTCGGGGCCTCCCTTGAGCGAACCTCCCCGCAGGGCGCCGGCCACTCCGCCGGGCACTCCGCCGGGCACTCCGCCGGCGCCGCTGCCGT